>NZ_JBHJRC010000288.1:0-10587 GCF_042261735.1 Kitasatospora sp. NPDC056327
GTGCCCGGGATCCCGGGCACCGCCTCCGCCGCCGTTGCGCGTCACTCGCCGGCGACGGGCTCCAGGATCGCCACGCACTCGAAGTGGTGCGTCATCGGGAACAGGTCGAACGCCCGCAGCGAGAGCGGCCGGTAGCCGCCCTCCCGGAAGAACGCCAGGTCACGGGCGAGGGCCGCCGGGTCGCAGGCCACGTAGGCGATCCGGCGGGCGCCGAGCCCGGACAGGTGGGCGACGGTCTCCCGGCCCGCGCCCGCGCGCGGCGGGTCGAGCACGATGAGGTCGGTCGCGGTGATGCCGGTGCGCGGCAGCAGCGTCTCCACCCGGTCGCACTCGATCCGGACGTTCTCCAGCGCGGCCAGGTTGTGCCGGGCGTCGGCGACGGCCTGCTTGCCGGACTCGATGCCGAGCACCGCCCCGTCCTCGCCGACCCGGTCGGCCAGCGCGCCCGCGAACAGGCCCGCACCGCAGTACAGGTCGAGCGCGTTCTCGCCCCACTGCGGGTCCAGGCCCTCCAGGACGGCGCCGACCAGGGTGTCCGGCGCCTCCGGGTGGATCTGCCAGAAGCCGCCGTCGCTGACCCGCCAGGTCCGCCCGGCGGCGCGCTCGCGCACGAAGCCGCGGCCGTGCACCTTGTGGGTGTTGCCCTGGTCGTCGATGCGGGCGATCGAGACCGGGCGGTCCAGCTCGACCAGCGGCAGCTGGGCGCCCGGCGCCGGGGTGAGCACGACCTGGCGGTCCGAGGAGCCGGAGGCGGCGATCACCTCGACCGAGACGACACCCGGCCAGTCACGGGCCTCCACGCCCAGCTCGGTGACGCCCTCGGCGGCGATCAGGCAGTGGTCGACCGGCTGGACCTCGTGCGAACGGTGCTTGCGCAGCCCGACCCGGCCGCTCTCCTGGTCGACGGTGTACTGGACGCGGGTGCGCCAGGCCGGGACCCGGCCGGCCGGCAGCTTGCCGCCGACCGGCTCGACGCTGCCGTCCCAGCCGGCCTCCGCCGGGGTCAGCCCGGCCAGCTTGGCCAGCTGCTCGGTCAGCACCTGCACCTTGAGCTTGCGCTGGCCGCCCGGCGTCACGTGCTGCCAGTCGCAGCCGCCGCACTTACCGGGGCCCGAGAACGGGCACGGCGGGGCGATCCGCTCCTTGGCGGGCTCCAGGATCTCCACCGCGTCGGCACGCAGGAAGCGCGAGGTGGTGGTGCCCTCGGTGACCTGCGCGATCACCCGCTCGCCCGGCAGCGTGTGCCGGACGAAGAGCACCCGGCCCTCGTGCCGGGCCACACAGTGCCCGCCGCCGTGCGCGACCGGGCCGACCTCGACCTCGTACCGCTCGCCGACCAGCGGGTCGCCGGACGGCGCCTTGGGCGCGGCCTCGGCCCGGGGCGCGCGGGCGGAGCCGCGCAGCGACTTCGGCGGGCGGACGGTCTGCTTGCGGGGACGCGCGCCGCCCTTGGGCTGCCCGTCCCGGCCCTCGCGGGCGTCGGCGCCCTCCCGGGCCTCCCGCCGCCCGCGCTCCGCGGAGCGGCCTGCCGAACGGTCCGCGGAACGGTCGGCGGAACGGCCCTGCGAGCGGTCGGCCGACCGCTCGGCGGAGCGCTGCTCCGGCTCGGCGCGCTCGGGAGCGCGCTCCTCCGGCGCGAGCGGCGCCGTCCGCGCGGTGAACCCGTCGCGGTCGGTCGCCTCCGGCCGCGACGGCTTGCCCCAGCGGGGCCGGGCGACCTGACCGGGCCGGCCGGAGGCACCGCCCTTTCGGGCACCCTTGCCGGAGGAGCCGTGGGAACGGGGCGGGGTGTTGCGCGTCACTGGGAGGAGTCCTTCTTACTGCCGTCGGCCGGCCCGGCGGGCTTCGCCGAGACTTCCGACTTTACGGCCTTCGGCACCCGGGGCTCACCTCGGCGGACGGCACCCGGCGCCGACCAGGCCTTCTGCGGCTTGCGCCGCTCCGAGGACTCCAGCTGCCACGGCACCGAGGTCACCATCACACCCGGCTTGAACAGCAGCCGGCCCTTGAGCCGCAGCGCGCTCTGGTTGTGCAGCAGGTGCTCGTACCAGTGGCCGACCACGTACTCGGGGATGTACACCGACACCACGTCGCGCGGGCTGCTGCGGCGCAGGTTCTTCACGTAGTCGAGCACCGGCCCGGTGATCTCCCGGTACGGCGAGTCCAGCACCTTGAGCGGCACCTCGATCCCCCGCTCGTCCCACTCCGCGCGCAGCGCCGCGGTGTCCGCCGGGTCGACGTTCACCGTCACCGCCTCCAGGGTGTGCGCCCGCGCCAGCCGCGCGTACGCCAGGGCGCGCAGGGCCGGCTTGTGCAGCTTGGAGACCAGCACGATCGCGTGCACCCGGGTGGGCAGCACCACGTCGTCCGGCTCCTCGGCGGCGACCAGCTCCGCGGAGACCCGGTCGTAGTGCCGGCGGATCGCCTTCATCATCACGAACAGCACGACCATCGCCGCGATCGCGATCCAGGCGTGGCTGATCTTGGTGGCGAGCACGACGATCAGCACCGCCATGGTCATCACCAGGCCGAAGGTGTTGATCGCCCGGCTGCGCTGCATGTGGCGGCGCCTGGCCGGGTCGGTCTCGGTGCGCAGGTTCCTGGTCCAGTGCCGGATCATGCCGGACTGGCTCATGTTGAACGACACGAAGACGCCCACGATGTACAGCTGGATCAGCCGGGTCGGGTCCGCGTCGAAGGCGATGATGAACAGGATCGCGGCCAGCGCCAGCAGGATGATGCCGTTGGAGAAGGCCAGCCGGTCGCCGCGGGTGTGCAACTGGCGCGGCAGGTAGCGGTCCTGGGCCAGGATCGAGCCCAGCACCGGGAAGCCGTTGAACGCCGTGTTCGCGGCCAGCACCAGGATCAGCCCGGTGACGGCGGCGACGAAGTAGAAGCCCGGTGTGAAGTTCGAGAACACCGCCTCGCTGATCTGCGCCAGCGCGGTCTTCTGGTGGTAGTCGCCGGGCACGCCGACCAGCTGGTGCTCGGGCTCCTCGGCCATCTGGACGCCGGTCAGCCGGGCCAGCCAGATGATGCCCATGAACATCACGACGGCGATGGTCGCCATCATCAGCAGCGTGGTCGCCGCGTTCCTGCTCTTCGGCTTGCGGAACGCCGGCACGCCGTTGGAGATCGCCTCCACGCCGGTCAGCGCCGCACAGCCCGAGGAGAACGCCTTGAGCAGTAGGAACACCATGGCGAAGCCGGCCAGCGAGTCGTTCCCCGGGGTCGCCTCCAGGTGGAAGCCGGAGCTCTCGGCCGGCATGTCCTGCCCCAGGCCGAAGTGCCGGAAGACGCCGTACACCACCATGCCGAGCACGCCGACCATGAACGCGTAGGTGGGGACGGCGAAGGCCGAGCCCGACTCCCGGACGCCGCGCAGGTTCATGCCCATCAGCACGATGACCACGACGACCGACAGGGTCAGCTCGTGGCCGCGCAGGGCCGGCACCGCCGACACCACGTTGGCCACGCCCGAGGTGGTGGAGACCGCCACGGTCAGGATGTAGTCGACCATCAGCGCGCTCGCGACCACCAGGCCGGAGTTCGGGCCGTGGTTCACGGTGGCGACCTCGTAGTCGCCGCCGCCGCTCGGATAGGCGTGCACGTTCTGCCGGTACGAGGCCACCACGGCGAGCATGACGATGGCGACGACGACGCCGATCTGCCAGGAGAAGTGGATCGCCGAGGCGCCCGCCAGGGAGAGCGTCAGCAGGATCTCCTCGGGCGCGTACGCCACCGAGGAGAGCGCGTCCGAGGCGAAGACGGGCAGCGCGATGCGCTTGGGGAGCAGTGTCTCCCCCAGCTTGTCGCTGCGCAGCGCACGCCCGATGAGGATGCGTTTCGGTAGGTCAGTCGGCATAGGCACGTTAAGGAATCGTAGGGGTAGTCGGCGACCCGGTCCGACGGACGCCCCCTGTTCGTGCCACCCTTCGTCGCGACTGTGTTCGGTGGACCGGTTAGCGTGTCGGATACGAGCGGGCGGGCAACACTCACGTTGTCGTACCGAGCCCCCCAAGGAAGCCCACCCCGACAACGGGGCGGGGAAACGGAGAACGAACGGTGTTTGCGCAGGTCATGGCCCCTATAGGACGGGTGAGGTAGCGCCGGTGCACATCGTCATCATGGGCTGCGGCCGGGTGGGCTCCGCGCTCGCCCGCGCACTGGAGAAACAGGGCCACTCGGTGGCCGTGGTCGACCAGGACCCGACGTCCTTCCGTCGCCTGGGCGCCGGCTTCAACGGCCGCCGGGTGACCGGCGTCGGCTTCGACCAGGACACCCTGCGGGAGGCGGGCATCGAGGAGGCGGGTGCCTTCGCCGCCGTCTCCAGCGGTGACAACTCCAACATCATCGCCGCCCGGGTGGCCCGGGAGAACTTCGGCGTCGAGAACGTCGCGGCCCGGATCTACGACCCCCGGCGCGCCGAGGTCTACCAGCGCCTGGGCATCCCCACCGTCGCCACGGTCCGCTGGACGGCCGACCAGATGCTGCGCCGGCTGCTGCCGAGCGGTGCCGAGCCGCTGTGGCAGGACCCCAGCGGCGCCGTCCAGCTCGCCGAGGTCGCCTACGCCCCCGAGTGGCTCGGGCACCGGCTGAGCGCGCTGGAGGAGGCGTCCGGCACCCGGGTGGCGTTCGTCACCCGGCTCGGCGAGGGCGTGCTGCCCTCGCCCCAGATGGTGGTGCAGGAGGGCGACCTGGTGCACGTGATGCTGCGCCGGTCCGACCTGACGGCGGTCGAGGCCGCGTTCGCGCAGGGCCCGGAGAAGGAGGGTCACTGATGCGAGTCGCCATTGCCGGAGCCGGCGCCGTCGGCCGCTCGATCGCGGGCGAGCTGCTGGAGAACGGCCACGAGGTCCTGCTGATCGACAAGAACCCCAACTCCATCTCGGTGGAGCGGGTGCCCATGGCCGAGTGGCTGCTGGCGGACGCCTGCGAGATCACCTCGCTGGACGAGGCAGCGCTGCAGCGCTGCCACGTGGTGATCGCCGCGACCGGTGACGACAAGGTCAACCTGGTCGTCTCGCTGCTCGCGAAGACCGAGTACGGCGTGCCCCGGGTGGTCGCCCGGGTGAACAACCCCAAGAACGAGTGGCTCTTCAACGAGTCCTGGGGCGTGGACGTGGCCGTCTCCACCCCGCGCCTGATGTCCGCGCTGGTCGAGGAGGCGGTGAGCGTCGGCGACCTGGTCCGGCTGATGCGCTTCAGCCAGGGCAACGCCAACCTCGTCGAGCTGACCCTGGCCGAGGACACCGAGCTGGTCGGCACCCGCGTCGGCGACGTGCCGTGGCCGCCGGACACCGCGCTGGTGACGATCATCCGCGAGGGCCGGGTGCTGGTGCCCGGCAAGGACGACACCCTGGAGGGCGGCGACGAGCTGCTCTTCGTGGCCGCCCAGGAGCGCGAGGAGGAGCTGGAGAACCTGCTCTCCGGCTCGGCCGGCGCCCAGTAGCCCGCTCCGGGGCCGCCCGCGGCACGCGGCGGCCGCGGAGAACGCCGAGGGCCCGCACCCCTTCCGGGTGCGGGCCCTCCGCCGTGCGGTGACGGGCCGGGTCAGGTGCGCCGGGCCGACTCCCCGGCGGGCCGGTCGCCGTACACCGAGTGCTCGTGCTGCGCCGGGTGCCCGCCCCGCACCGGGCCGGTGTGCTCGGCCGGGACCTGCTCCGGCTCCTCGTCCGGCTGCGCCTTGATCGGCGGCGGCGCCTTCAGCAGGATCTGCCAGGTCACGTACATCGCCAGCAGCAGCGGCGGGATGCCCAGGGCGACCTTGAGCCAGCCCAGCAGGTTCACGTTGTGGGTGAAGTACAGCGGGAAGAGGATCAGCGGCTTGATGCCCATGATCGCCACCCACGCCCAGGTGGCCTTGGTGTAGGCGGCCAGCCGGCCGGGGTTCTCCTTGCGCCAGGTGAACATCTCGCCGGTCACCGGACCGAGCATGATGCCGATCAGCGGCCAGCGGACCAGCGCCGAGACCGCCAGGCCCACGCAGTAGCCGACGTTCCAGAGCAGACCGGGCAGGTAGAAGTTCTCCGCCTTGCCGGTCTTCATGGAGATCCAGGCACCGATCGCGACGCCGAACACCCCGCTGAAGGCGTGCTGGACGGTCTCCCGCTTCAGCAGCCGCACCACCACGAACAGCGCGCTGAGGCCCAGCGCCGCCCAGGCGGCCGCCGGCACCTTGTGGGTGATGTTGTACGTGACGATGAAGACCAGGCCGGGCAGGGTCATGTCGATCATGCCCCGGACGCCGCCGAAGGCCTTCATCACCGTGTCGGCGGCCTCCCGGGAGGCCCGCGCCTGACGGGCGGCCTCCTCGGCGTCGATCTCCACCAGGCCGAGCTGGGCGGCGGGCTCGCCGCCGGGCTGCTTGCTCACGCTCATTCGCTCCCGTGTCCGACCGGACGCAGCTCGTAGCGGGGGTTGAACAGCACGCGACGGCCGCGCGCATGGCTGATCCGGCCACTGGCGACCAGTCGGCGCCCCGGCTCGATGCCGGAGATCGAGCGGCGGCCGAGCCAGACCACGTCCAGCGCCTCGGTGCCGTCGAAGAGCTCCGCCTCCAGGGCCGGCACACCGGCCCGCGGGCGGAGCGTCACGGTGCGCAGGGTGCCGGCCACGGTGACCAGTTCCCGGTCCCCGCAGCTGGCGATCGGCGTGCAGCCCGACTCCGCGGCGCTCTCCTGCCGCAGCTCCTCCGCCTCCAGCTCCTCCGTGGAGGAGGTCAGCCGGCTGAGCATGCGGCGGAAGCGCCCCTGCGGCGGCCCGCTGCTGTTGTCACCACTCATGCCGGAAGGGTACCGGTTCCGGGGGCACCGGCGGCAGGCCGCGGGGGCCGGACCCGGCCCCCGGGGGACCCCTCCGGGCACTCCGGGACGGCCGCCCGCGCACCGGATCCGGCCCGTCCGCTCACCCCTCGAAGCGGTAGCCCATGCCCGGTTCGGTGATGAAGTGGCGCGGGTGCGAGGGGTCCCGTTCGAGCTTGCGCCGCAGCTGGGCGAGGTAGACCCGCAGGTAGTTCGTCTCGGTCCGGTAGGCCGGGCCCCAGACCTCCTGGAGCAGCTGGGTCTGGCTGACCAGGCGGCCCGCGTTGCGGACCAGCACCTCCAGCAGATGCCACTCGGTCGGGGTAAGGCGGATGTCGGTGCCGTCCCGGTTCACCTTCTTCGCCGCCAGGTCGACAGTGAAGCTGTCGGTGACCACCGTCGAACCGTCCTCCCCGGCGACCGGCTCGGCCCGGCGCACGGCGGCCCGCATCCGGGCCAGCAGCTCGTCCATGCCGAAGGGCTTGGTGACGTAGTCGTCGGCGCCGGCGTCCAGTGCCTCGACCTTCTCGTCGGAGGCGTGCCGGGCGGAGAGCACGATGATCGGCACCCGGGTCCAGCCGCGCAGGCCCCTGATCACCTCGACCCCGTCCATGTCGGGCAGCCCGAGGTCGAGGACCACGACGTCGGGGTGGCGGGCGGCGGCGAGCTCCAGCGCGCTCGCACCGTCGTGCGCCGCGTCGACCTCGTACTTGCGGGCCTTGAGGTTGATCACCAGCGCGCGGACGATCTGCGGTTCGTCGTCCACGACGAGGACCCGGGTCATGCGGGCTCCGCCTTTCGGGGCAGTCGGATCGGAATAGGTCGTACAACGGTCGTGAACGGTCAGGCGGGCGGCGGAAGCAGCCCTGGTTCGAGCTCCTCCGGAACCCCCGGACCGGCCGGCGCCTCCCGGACCCGCTCCACGGCGGGCAGGGTGACCACCATGGTCAGCCCGCCTCCAGGGGTGTCCTCCGCGGTCACCGTGCCGTCCATCGCCTCGACGAAGCCGCGCGCCACCGCGAGCCCGAGGCCCACCCCGGCCCCGCGCGGCGCGTCCCCGTACCGCTGGAACGGCGCGAAGATCCGCTCCTTGGCGTCCTCCGGCACCCCCGGCCCGCGGTCCACGATCCGCAGCTCCACCCGGCCCGGGCCGCCCACCGGCTCCAGGGCGTCGGCCTTGACCAGCACCTTCAGCCCGGCCGGGCTGTACTTCACGGCGTTCTCGATCAGGTTGGCGAGCGAACGCTCCAGCAGTCCGCCGTCGGCCCGGATCATCGGCAGGGTCTCGGGCACGTCCAGCCGGACCGCCTCCGGGGGCACCCCGCCCAGCGCGAACGGCACCACCTCGTCCAGGTCCGTCTCCTGGATCAGCGGCGTGACCGTCCCGGTCTGCAGCCGGCTCATGTCGAGCAGGTTGTTGATCAGGTGGTCGAGCCGGTCGGCCCCGGCCTCGATCCCGGCCAGCAGCTCCGCCTCGTCCTCCTCGTCCCACTCGACGTCCGCCGAACGGAGCGAGCTGACCGAGGCCTTGATCCCCGCGAGCGGTGTGCGCAGGTCGTGCGAGACGGCCGCCAGCAGCGCGGTCCGGATCCGGTTCCCCTCGGCCTCCCGCCGGGCCGCCGCCGCCTCCCCCGCCAGCCTCCGGCGCTCCAGCACCGCCGCGGCCTGGGCGGCGAACGCCCCGAGCAGCCTGCGGTCCCCGGCCGGCAGCACCCTGCCGCGCAGCACCAGCGCCAGCGTCTCCCCGACCGGCACGTCCACGTCCGCGGTCTCCGGCCGCTCCGGCGGGCGCGGACCCGCCGTCGCCACCGCCAGCCACGGCCCGACCGGATCGGGCCGCTCCAGCAGGGCCACCGCGTCCTGCTGGAAGGTCTCCCGGACCTGCTCCAGCAGCGCGGTCAGCACCCCGTCCCCGCTCGGCGCCCCGCGCAGGACCGTGCCCGCCAGCGCGCTCAGCGTCTGCGCCTCCGTCTGGCTCCGGGCCGCCTGGTGGGTGCGTCTCGCCGCCAGGTCGACCACCGAGGCCACCGCCATGCCGACCGCGGTGAATATCGCCACCGCCATGATGTTCTCCGGCTCGGAGATCGTGAAGGCGTGGATCGGCGGGGCGAAGTAGTAGTTCAGCGCCGTGGAGCCGACCAGCGCCGAGGCGATCGCCGGGAACAGCCCGCCCACCAGCGCCGCGCACACCGTCAGCGACAGGAACAGCAGCATGTCGGTCGTCAGGCCGAGGCCCCGGATGTTACCGAGCACCAGGGCGAGCAGCGGCGGCCCGGCCAGCCCGATCAGCCAGCCCGCGATCGTCCGCGTCCGACCCAGGTCGGTCACCCTGCGGATCGGGATCCGGCCGCGGCCCTTCGCCGCGTGCTCGTGGGTGACGATGTGCACGTCGATGTCGCCCGACTCGCGGGTCACCGTGCCGCTCACACCCGGCCCGTAGACGTACTGCCAGGCCGGCCGGCGGCTGGTGCCGAGCACGATCTGGGTCGCGTTCACACCCCGCGCGAAGTCCAGCAGCCCGGCGGCCGGATCGTCCCCCAGCACCGCGTGGTACGAGCCGCCCAGGCTCTCCACCAGCGCCCGCTGCTCGATCAGCGCCTGCGAGGAGCCGGAGCCCGACCCCGCCAGCCCGTCCGACCGCGAGATGTGCACGGCCAGCAGCTCGCCACCCGAGCCACGGGCCGCGATCCTGGCCGCCCGCCGGATCAGCGTCGCACCCTCCGGACCGCCGGTCAGGCCCACCACGATCCGCTCGCGCGCCTGCCAGGTCCCCTGGATGCCCTGCTCGGCGCGGTACTTCTGCAGGTACTCGTCGACCCGGTCGGCCGTCCACAGCAGCGCCAGCTCGCGCAGCGCCGTCAGGTTCCCCGGCCGGAAGTAGTGGGCGAGCGCCGCGTCGATCTTCTCGGGCGCGTACACGTTGCCGTGCGCCAGCCGGCGCCGCAGCGCCTGCGGCGACATGTCGACGAGCTCTATCTGGTCGGCCCGGCGCACCACCTCGTCCGGCACGGTCTCCCGCTGCCGCACGCCCGTGATGCCCTCGACGACGTCACCGAGCGACTCCAGGTGCTGGATGTTCACCGTCGAGATGACGTCGATCCCGGCCGCGAGCAGTTCCTCGACGTCCTGCCACCGCTTCTCGCGCCGGCACCCCGGGACATTGGTGTGCGCCAGCTCGTCCACCAGTACCACCTGCGGCCGGCGCGCCAGCACGGCGTCCAGGTCCATCTCCGTGAACCCGGCCCCGCGGTGCGTCAACTCCCGCCGCGGCACCACCTCCAGGCCGGCGACCCGCTCCGCCGTGAGCCGGCGCCCGTGGTCCTCGACGAACGCCACCACGACGTCCGTCCCCCGCTCCAGCCGCCGGTGCGCCTCGGCGAGCATGGCGTACGTCTTGCCGACCCCGGGTGCCGCCCCGAGATAGATCCGTAGCCTGCCGCGTCCCATGTGCACCATTCTTGATCCGGCCGAACCTGGCGGCCATCCCGGACACCAGTTCCCTTCGCCTTCGAGACTACGGCGCAGGCGTTGTTTTGCCAGCGATCGGGCCTCTGAGCTGGGAGTTTTAGCGCGATTTTGATGGGCTCCACGGCGACCGCCGGCCCACCCCCGTCCTTCTGCCGGGCCCTGCCGCCCCTCCCGGACGGTGCTCCGGCCGGCCGGCACCGGAAAGCGTCCGGACATACGAAAAGGCCCCCATCCGTATCCCGGATGGGGGCCTTCTCTGAATGATTGTTCGGCGGCGTCCTACTCTCCCACAGGGTCCCCCCTGCAGTACCATCGG
>NZ_JBHJRC010000289.1:0-10587 GCF_042261735.1 Kitasatospora sp. NPDC056327
GCCGGGAACGGGGCCCGTTCGCCGTGTTCCCCCGGGGAGGACGGGCGGGCGGCCCGGGGGAACCGGCGGCGGCCGGTCCTGCGCCCGGTCCGGCGGTCGCCGGGGCGCTCGCGGAGGTGGCCCGGGGACGGCCGGGGAGCCGGTTGTCGGTGGGCCTGTGTAGCGTTCGGGGTGAAAGAGGGCGTACGGCGCGAGGGGCGCGATACGCCGCGGGTCGGGGCGGTGCGGCGCTGCGCGGCCGCCCGGTGGGAGGTTGAGGACGTCGTGACGGACACGGTCGAGGCGGGGACGGTCGAGGCGAACGTGGGCGAGGCGGAGACGGGCACCGGGCTGGAACTGCCGGAGTCCTGGCGGGAGGTGCTGGGCGCCGAGACGGAGAAGCCGTACTTCGGCGAGCTGGCGGCCTTCGTCGCGGCCCAGCGGGCCGAGCACCAGGTGTTCCCGCCGAGCGGGCAGGAGTTCTCCGCGCTGGAGGCCACCCCGTACGACAAGGTGCGGGTGCTCGTCCTCGGCCAGGACCCGTACCACGACGACGGCCAGGCCCACGGCATGAGCTTCTCCGTGCTGCCGGGCACCAGGACGCCGCCGTCGCTGCGCAACATCTTCAAGGAGCTGGACGCCGACCTCGGCATCCCGGCGCCGGACAACGGCTACCTGATGCACTGGGCCGAGCAGGGCGTGCTGCTGCTCAACGCGGTGCTCACCGTCCGCGCCCACGAGGCCAACTCGCACAAGGCCAAGGGCTGGGAGAAGTTCACCGACGCGGTGATCAAGGCGGTCAGCGCCCGCGAGGAGCCGGTCGTCTTCGTGCTCTGGGGCAACTACGCCAAGAAGAAGCTGCCGCTGATCGACACCGACCGGCACGTGGTGGTCCAGGGCGCGCACCCGTCGCCGCTGTCCGCCAAGCTGTTCTTCGGCAGCCGGCCGTTCTCGCAGATCAACACGGCGCTGGAGGGCTTCGGGGTCGACCCGGTCGACTGGCGGATCCCGGACCTCAAGCAGGCCTGAGCAGGCCCGAGCGGTCCGCGCCCCGCGCGGATCCTGACGGTGCGTCTCCTCGCCCCGGGCCGCCCGCCGTTCACCTGCCGGTGGGCGGCGGGCGGGGCCCGGTGTGCGAAGCTGGGGCCGTCCGGGTCGCGCCCGGACCGGTTCTGGGAGGGGCGGTACGTGCGCCGAGTTGGGCGAGGGACGGGGTTCCGGCTGGCCGCGGGGGCGGCGCTGCTGGGGCTGGTGACGGGTGCCGCGGGGTGCTCGCAGGGCGGTCCGGCGGGGAACGCCGGCGGGGCCGGGGAGGCTCCTGCCGCCGCGAGTTCGACGCCGCCGCCGGCCTCGCCGACCGGTTCGGCCCCCGGTGCGCTCCCCCAGCTCCCCCAGCTCCCGGGCCAGACCTTCTACGTCTCCGACCAGACCTCCGCCGCCCGCCAGGTGGCCGCCCTGCGCGGCCAGGGCCGTGCCGCGGAGGCCGACACCCTGCTGCGGATCGCCGGCCAGCCCTCCTCGCAGTGGCTGGGCGACGGGGCGGCCCGGGGCATCGTCGAACAGGTCGGCCGCCGCGCCGCGGAGGCCGACCGCACACCGGTCTTCGTCGCGTACAACATCCCGCACCGGGACTGCGGCCTCTACTCGGCAGGCGGCGCGCCGGACGCCGCCGCGTACCGGGCCTGGGTCACCGGCCTGGCGGACGCGATCGGTGACCGCCGGGCCTGGGTGGTGCTGGAGCCGGACGCCGTCGCGCACACCCTGGACGCCTGCGGGGTCAAGGGCGACGCGGCGGCCGAGCGTTACGGCCTGCTGGCCTTCGCCGTCCAGGAGTTGAAGAAGCGCCCGCGGGTCCGGGTCTACCTGGACGCGGGCAACCCGGGGTGGACGCCCGACCCGGTCGCGCTGGCCGAGGCGCTGCGCAGGTCGGGGGTGGCGGCGGCGGACGGCTTCGCGGTGAACGTCTCCAACTTCTTCTCCACCGACCGCAACGTGTCCTACGGCGCGCAGCTGTCCGCCCTGCTGGACGGCAAGCCCTTCGTCGTCGACACCAGCCGCAACGGCAACGGCCCGCTCAGCCCCGAGGCCTGGTGCAACCCGGCCGGCCGCGCGCTCGGCGTGCCGCCCACGACCGGAACCGGCCGGCCCGGCGTCGACGCCTACCTGTGGGTCAAGAACCCGGGGGAGTCGGACGGCGAGTGCGGCCGCGGCGAGCCCCGGGCGGGCGAGTTCTGGCTGCCGTACGCGCTGGGGCTGGCGTCCGCCGGCGCGACCGGGTAGCCGCTCGGCCCGGCCGGGGGCCCGGACCGCCGCTCACGGCGTGACCCGGATCCAGCGGGCCGCCGACGGGGTGCCGGCCGCGTCCGCGACGAAGAGCATGTACCAGCCCGGCGGCAGCAGGTCCGGGTCGGCGGGCAGGGTGAGCGCGAGGTCGTCGGTCGTGCGCGCGGTGATGTCCAGGGCCACCGAACGCTGCTCGACGTCGGTGGCGTGGGTGACCGAACTCGGCCGCACCAGTTTGGCGGTGGCGATGCCGCCGGGCGAGGGGAGGGCCACCCGGACGGTGCCGCCGAGCCGGGCGGAGGACGGCGCGGCGGTCGGCGCCGGCCGCTCGCCGCGGAACAGGTAGGGCGGGCTGTAGATCTCGATCCGCTGCTCGAAGGTGCCCGGTTCGGTGTTCGCCCGGTCGTTGAAGAGCGGGTCGGAGCCGAGCACCGCCACCCGTCCGTCGGGCAGCAGCAGGGCCTCGGAGTGGTAGTTCCGGCCGACCGCGGGCTCGGCGGCGGTGGTGAAGGTGTTGGTGTCCGGGTGGTAGGTCTGCGCCTTGAGCAGGTCGCTGCGGTGCTTGCCCCGGTAGTCGGCCGAGCCGCCGGTGGTGAAGACGGTGTCGTCGGGCAGGATCACGCTGTTGAGGTACCGGGTGCCGCCCGCGGGGAGGTCGGGGCCGGGAGTGAACGCGGGCCTCGCGGCGGTGAGGTCGGCGATGTCGGTGCGGGCGGTGGAGAGCGGGGACTCGCCGACGCCCCCGCCGCCCAGCACCATCACCTTCTGCGCCTGCGCGGGCGGCAGCAGGACGGAGGAGGAGGTCTCGGTCAGCTCCGGGTCCCGCAGCCCGGGGACGGGCTGGAAGCTGTTGTCCGTGAGGTCCCAGAGCCCGGGTTCGCGGCCCTGGTCGGCCGGGCCGTAGCCGGCGTTCGAACCGGAGTAGAAGAGTCTGCCGGACGCGGTGAGGAAGATCGACGGGTAGGTCGGGAAGTAGCGGTCGGGCGCCTTGGACCAGGTCTTGTCCGCCGGATCGTAGATCTCGTTGTCGTTGCCGCCGAGGATCTGCCCGGTGTCGTCCAGACCGGAGACGGTGACCACCCGGCCGTCGCCGAGCCCGGTCAGCGTCGGGTACCAGCGGGCGTGGGCCATGTCGGTGACCTGCTCGTACATCTCGGTGTCGGGGTTGAACTCGAAGGCGGCGCGGATGCCCTGGTAGTCCTGCTTCTCCAGGGTCATCCGCTCGGCCGTGCCGTAGACGTTGCGGGCGTCGGCGCCGGTCAGGCCCTCGACCGCGTACTGGGCGGGGGAGGTCAGCACCGAGTCCCGGCCGGGGTCCACCGCCTCGGCGAAGACCCGGGTCTCGGAGGCCTTGACGACGGTGGCGGCGCCGGAGCCGGTCTTGGTCGCGGCGGGGACGGTGAGCTCGTCCGTGGAGACGTAGGCGCGGCCGTTGGGACCGCGGAAGACGGTGCCCCGGGGGAGGGTGCGGGCGGCGTCCGGGTTCTCGTTGCGGACCCGCATGGTGCCGGCCGCCTTCTTCACCGCACCGTCCAGCGCCTCGTAGCGACGGGTGCCGCCGGCCACCAGCATCCGGCCGTCGGGCAGCGAGGTGTGGCCTCCGCAGAACATGTCGGCGGGGGTGGGCACCGGTTTGTAGGTGTTGGCGACCGGGTCCCAGAGCAGGCTCTTGAAGGTGCCGGCGTCGAAGTTCCGCTGGTTGTTGCCGGAGCCGGCGATGATCAGGACCTTGCCGGTGCGCAGCAGGGCGGCGTGGATCGCGTTGATCCGGAACTCGGCGGGCAGCACCAGGGTCTGCCAGTGGCCGTACCGGGCCTTGTAGGCGGGGCGGTTGATCACGTACTGGTGGTACTGCGCACCGGCGAAGCCGAGCACGGCGGGCGCGTTCATCCCGGCCACGGTCAGGGCGACGGTGCTGCCGAGGGCGAAGCGCCGGGTGCGTCCGGCGTTGCGGATCTTCACGGTGGTTCGTCATCCCCTCGTGGCGGGCGCGGGCAGGGGTGCGGGCGCGGATGCGGCCGCACCGGGTCCGGCGGGTTCGGCGGCCGTGCCGGCCGGGGCGGGAACGGGCCCCGGGGCGGGGACCGACCCGGCCGGGGAGAGCGCGAGGGTGGAGACCGGCCGGGCCCGCCGGCGGCGGACGGCGTCCCACCCGAGCAGCAGCACCGGCAGCAGGCTGAGCAGCAGGGCCAGGGCGGCCCACGTCCGCATGGCGACGTGGTCGTGGCCGGTGCGGAAGGACACGGCGAGCGCGCCGCCGAACACCAGCGCCCAGAACAGGTGGAGCCGGAAGGTGGTCACCCGGTCGGGGCTGGCCGACAGGCCCTTGGGCGTCACCACGAACCGGCTGCGGATCCGCAGCAGCGCCTGAACGAACGACGCCGCGTAGACCGGCCCGCAGAGCGCCGACATCACCATGCCCGCCACCCCCGAGGAACCCGCCGGCTCGTGCGGGCTCACGTTGTGCTTGCGGTTCCAGGTGTAGAGCAGCATCTGCAGCGCGGCGGCGTCGCTGTAGAGCGCCATCCAGATCTCCGACGACACGTGGACGCCGGAGGCGCCGAACCCCAGGTAGAGCACGCTGGACACCCCGCCGAGCAGCCAGGTCAGCGCCGCCGTCGGGTAGAAGGAGACCATCAGCGTGTAGTTGAGCAGCCGCCCCGGCGACAGGCCCCACATCGCGCGCCCGTACTGGGTGAGCAGCGTCTCGTAGGTGCCCCGGCTCCAGCGCAGCTGCTGCGAGAAGAAGTCGGTCCAGGACGACGGGCCTTCGCCGACCGCCAGCACGTCCGGCGTGTAGACCGACTTCCAGCGCGCGCCGGTGGCCGGGTTGCGGTGGCGGTGGAACTCCAGGCCGGTCGCCATGTCCTCGGTGACCGAGTCATACAGCCCGCCGATCGCGCGCAGCGCCCCGATCCGGACGGCGTTGTTGGTGCCGACGAACATCGGCGCGCCGTAACGGTTCCCGGCCCGCTGGACGAGGGCGTGGAAGAGGTACTGCTGGCTCTCCGCGAACCGGGTGACCGTCGATCCCGAGCTGCGGTAGTTCCCGTACACCTGGGGGCCGACGACGAACGCCACGTCCGGGTCGCGGAAGTAGCCGAGCATGCGCTCGCAGAACTCCGGGAGCGGGACGTGGTCGGTGTCCACCGAGACCCAGAAGTCGTAGTCGGCGCCGTAGGCCTGCAGCCAGGTGTTGTAGTTGCCGTGCTTGGTCCTGGCCCGGAACCGGCCCTTGGCGGTGTTCCACTGGTCGATCTCGCTCCGGCTGAAGTGGCGCACGCCCAGCCCGTCGCAGAGTTCGCGCATGGCGGGATCGTTTCCCTCGTCCAGCAGCCAGACCTGGAACGGGCCGTCGTGCCGGACGGCCAGGGCCGCGGCGAGCGTGGCGCGCACCATCTCGGGCGGCTCCTTGCCCGGGACGCAGGTGGTGAGGAACGCGACCCGGGTGCCGCGTTCGGGCGGCACGGGGACGGGGTCGCGGGCGGCGAGCGTCGCGTGGGTGTTGGAGACGACGTTGACCAGCCGGAACACCTCGACCACCGCGATGATCCCGATCATCACCTTGTCGCCGGCCAGCAGCCAGGCGTCGGTCTCGCCGGGCCGGACCGGCCAGTGGCCGGGCTGGAGCAGCCAGACCAGCAGCACCACCTCGACCAGGGGTGCGGCCAGCAGGAGCAGTGCGGCCCGGATCCGGTGCGGTTCGCGGCTCAGCAGGCTGCGGTAGCGCACCCGGTAGGGCCCGGCACCGTCGCCGGTCGTGGGAGCGGCCCCGTCGGCGGTGCCGCTCCCCGGCTCGACGGCCGGCCCGGCGAGGCGGCTGAAGTGGGCGTAGTTGTAGGGGGCTTCGGGGACGGCGACCGGCTCCGTCGCGGCGGTCCGGCCGGGGGCGGGCGGTTCCGCGTCCTGTGCCCGACGCGAGAACGGCCCGATCATGTGCGCTCCCCCCGTGGCGGACCGCGGGGCCCGCCTTCGTGCGTGCTCCGACCGGGCGTGTGCGATCCGCCCCGCCGTGCGGGGCCGTACGGTGGCGGACCGGCTCCCCGGGGCCCCGCCCACGACGCGCAGCCACCGCCCGGCGGACGGTTCCGCCCGCGGGACTCCGGTGGAGCCGGACCGCCGGTCGTGGGAACGTGCCCGATCGATCCTGGTGCGTGACGGTGCGGTGGCGCGATGACGTCGACGACGGGATCCCTGCGGCGTCCCCGAACTGCCTTCCGGGGGCGCCGGGTTCCCCGGGCTTCCCCAACTGTCCCGGAGGGGCCCGGCGATTGCAACCGGTCCGGGGCACGATCGCCGGGCGGGCCCTGGAGGGTGGCGATTCCCGGCCAACCGGGGATCCGCCGGAGTCCCCGGGGGAGGCGTACCCCGGGGGGAGCGGTCCCCCGGACCGGCCGTCGGCGGGGCGGCGCACGGCGGACGGTATGGAGCCGGCCGCCACAGTGGGGCGGGCCGGGGCGTCGGCCGGGCACATGTCGCGGCCCGCGGACCCCGGCTACGGTTCGGGCATCCGCCCCCGCGGCGCCCCGGGGATCCACCGGCCGTGCGCGGCCGGTCGGCACCGCCGTCACCGTCACCGCCGCCGGAGCCGCCCCGTCCGGTGCCCGTCGCCGCGAACGGCGCGCCCGGTGCCCGGGGATGTCACAGTGGACGCGGTGCTCGCCCGGCCGGGTCCGGCGGCCCGGACCCGGAGCACCGCCCCACCCGGCACGTCCGCTCCACCCGCCCCACCCGGCACGTCCGCTCCACCCGCCCCACCCGGCACGTCCGCTCCACCCGCCCCACCCGGCACGTCCGCTCCACCCGCTCCACCGGGCGCTCCGGTCCGCCGGCCGGGTCGCTCCACCGCCCAGTACCCGCCCCACCGGAGGGAGTCCAGCGTGAGCCGGTCCGAGAGTGCGTCGAGCGGTCGGGCGACCGACCGGTCCGTGCAGCCGCCGCCGGCCGGGCGGCCCGTCGCACCCGCCGAGCCCGCGCCGCCCGCCGAGGCCCCCGGGCCGGCCGGGCCGACCGCTCCCGCGCTGCCGGAACAGCTCGGCGTCCCCGTCCCCGGCGGTGAGCTGCCCGTGCTCCGCTGGCCCGCCACCGTCCCCGGTGCCCCGACCGTGGTGGCGGTGCACGGGATCACCGGCAACGGCCTCGCCTGGTTCGAGGTGGCCCGCCGCCTCGCCGGGCGGGCCACCCTGCTCGCCCCGGACCTGCGCGGCCGGGGCGCCGCCCGCGACCTCGGCGGGCCGTACGGACTGGCCCGGCACGCCGACGACGTGGCGGCCCTGATCACCGGGTTCGGCTTGGGCCCGACGGTGGTCGCCGGTCATTCCATGGGCGCCTGGGTGACGGCGCTGGCGGCCGTCCGCCACCCGCGGCTGGTCGGCCGGGTGGTGCTGGTCGACGGCGGGGTCGGCTTCCCGCTGCCCGAGGGCGTGGGGGAGCAGGACGCCCTGGCCGCCGTGCTGGGGCCGGCGCTGGCCCGGCTGTCGATGACCTTCCCCGACCGGCAGGCTTACCGGGAGTTCTGGCAGCGGCATCCGGCCTTCGCCGGCGGCTGGTCCGAGGGCATCGACCGCTACGTCCAGCGGGATCTCGTCGCCGGCGGATCCGGGCTGCGCTCCTCCTGCGTGCGGGCGGCGGTCGAGACGGACGGCGCGCAGGTCCTGCTGGACGAGGAGGCGGCCGGCGCCGTGCACCGGCTGCCCTGCCCGGGCGAACTGTTCTGGGCGGAGCGCGGTCTGCTCGACGAGCCGCAGGGCCTGTACGACGAGAAGCGGCTCGCCGCCGCCGGACTGGACCGCGCCCACCCGGTGCGGACCTCGCCGGTGCCGGACAGCAACCACTACTCGGTCCTGTGGGGCCGGGCCGGGGCGGAGGCGGTGGCGGGCGCCCTGCTCGGCACCGCCTCCGCCCCCGCCGCAGCAGCCGGGTAGCCGCCGGGCCCCGGGCCGGAGGGGCCGTGCCTCAGCCGGCCGCGCCGAGGAAGGCCTCCCAGCCACCGGCCGGCGCCTGCCCGACGTTCAGCGTGCGCAGCTTGCGCAGGGTGGACTGGTCCTGCACCTCCAGCCACTCGACGAGCTGCTTGAAGGAGACCAGCCGGACCTCGGGCCTGCCGGCGACGGTCTTGAGCGTCTGCTCGACGGCGTCCATGTAGATGCCGCCGTTCCACTGCTCGAAGTGGTTGCCGATGAAGAACGGCGCGCGGTTGCCGTTGTAGGCGCGGTCGAACCCGGCCAGGTAGGCGTCCCGGGCCTGGTTGCGCCACTCGTCGTACCTGGCCGGGTCGCCCTTGGTGCTGCCGTTCGACTGGTTGGCCAGGATGTTGTAGTCCATGGAGAGCACCTGGAAGGTGTGCCCGGGGAAGGGCATGCTCTGCAGCTGGAGGTCCCAGATCTTGCCGTCCTGCACCTTCTGGGGCCAGATCTGCAGACCGCCCGAGGAGCTGGCGTCGTACTTCCAGCCCAGGTTGGCGATGGTCGGCAGCAGGGCCTTCTGCCCCTCCAGGCAGGGGGTGCGTCCGCCGGTCAGCTCCTTCCGGTAGTCGAAGGGCAGCGGGTCGACGTCGGTGAAGCCGGTGTTGGTCCGCCACTGGGTCACGAAGCCGACGGCCTGGTCGATCTCGCTCTGCCAGTCCTCGGGGGTCCACTTGTTGACGCCGTTGCCGTCCGAGCGGGTCGAGCAGAAGTGGCCGTTGAAGTGGGTGCCTATCTCGTGGCCGGCCAGCCAGGCCTGGCTGATGAGCTTGAGGGTGCTCTTCACCGCGCCGTCCGACAGGAAGGGGATGTCGGAGGCGCCGACCGAGTGCTTCGGCGGGTGGTAGAGGTCGGACCTGCCCTTGGGCAGGGCGTAGATGCCGGAGAGGAAGAAGGTCATCGAGGCCTTGTGCTCCTCGGCGAGCTTGAGGAACCGGGGGAACTGGCCGTCCTCGGTCCCGCCGGCGCCGTCCCAGGAGAACACCACGAACTGGGGCGGGCGCTCACCGGGCTTGAGCTTCTCCGGCTTGGGCTGGTTCGGCTGCGGGCCGGTGTCGGAGGTCGAGCCGTCGCCGATCGGCCTGCCCTTGGCCGGGGTCGCGCCGGGGGTGCCGGTGGCCGTTCCGGTGCCTCCCGCGCCGCCGGTGGTGGCCGGGGCGGAGCCCGGGCCCGTGGTGGCCGCCGGCCCGGAGCCGCCTCCGGAACAGGCCGCCACCGCTCCGAGGGCCGCGGTCGCGGCGGTGGCTGTGAGCACGGTCCTGCGCGAGATGCTGCCCATCGTCTCCCCTGGATGCCCGGACCGGATGGTGACCGCGACCGGGGTCGCGTCGGTCATATCGGACAATTGATTGATTATCCGTTGTTAGCATGTCATGCGGACGCAGGGGGTCGCCAAGGAGCCCGGGGTCCGCCCGAACCGAACACGCCGGGCACACCTGTGCGGGATGCGAAGAGATGTCTTCTGTTGCCGTCCTGTGACGTTTCGCCCATTTCGGGCAGCACGTTCCGGGGGAGTCCTCAGGAGGGCCGGTACCGGGTGCCGACGTCCGCACCCGTGCCGTGACCGGCGCCGGGGCGGGGCCCCGGGGTCAGCCGAGGGCGAGCCGGCGGTTGCGGCGCACGACCCGCGCGATCGCCGTGCTCACCACGGTGGCGGCCGTGCAGGAGACCGCGAGACTCAGCCAGGCGGTGTCGAACCAGTGGCTGTTGAGCCACCCCAGGGTCACGATGTAGGCCGCCCAGATCATCCCGGCCAGCGCCGACCACCGCAGGAATCGGTGCGGATGCGCGGGGGAGTGCCCGATGGCCAGGTCGAGCACGGTCCGCCCGGCCGGGACGAAGCGGGCGATCACCACCATGGCCGCCGCGGCCCCGGTGGTGCGTCCGTCCAGTGCCTCCTGGACCCGCACCACGCTGGCCGCCAGCTTCGGGCGGTGTTCGAGCCGCCGGCTGACCACCGGCGCGCCGCGGCGGGCCAGCCGGAGCAGCAGCAGGTCCCCGAGGAAGGAGGCGACGGCCACGCCGAGCCCCAGCATCAGGGGGGCGCCGTCGATCTGCGCCGTCTTGAGCACCGCGAGGATGACCAGGGTCCCGCTGGGCAGGAAGGGGAGGAAGGCGTCGCCGAGCACGGCGCAGAGCGCCAGGGCGCAGATCCATGAGGATCCGACCAGTGTCGCTATGTCCATCTCCGCGTACTCCCTCCAGGCTGCCCGGGGGAGGAGCAGTGGCTGCGGGGGACAACGCTAGCGCCTCGACTTTTCATGCCATGAAGCACCCCGGCTGTGCGGCGGCTCACAGCCCGCGCCTCCCGGGTGCCGGGCGTCCCGCCGGGCCGGGCCGGGGTGCCCGGGGCACCCCGGCC
>NZ_JBHJRC010000290.1:0-10567 GCF_042261735.1 Kitasatospora sp. NPDC056327
CGTCTGGGCGGTGGTGAGGAGCTCGTCCCAGGTCTTGGGCTCGGTCGCGCCCGCGTTCTCGAAGACCTGCGCGTTGTACCAGATCAGGGACTTGTTGGCGGCCTTGTAGTAGACGCCGTACTGCTTGCCGCCGACCTTGCCGATGTCCTGCCAGCCCTGCGAGTAGTTCTCCCGGCCGGGGACGGCGCCGTCGGAACCTCCGGATCCCGCCGGTCAGATCACGCCCTGCGCCAGCATCGCGTCCGCCACCAGCTCGAAGCCGGCGATGTTGGCGCCCAGCACGTAGTCACCGGGGCTGCCGTACTTCTCCGCCGTGGTGTGGCAGGCGGTGTGGATGTTCCGCATGATCGCCGCCAGCCGCTCCTCGGTCCGCTCGAAGGACCACACGTCGCGCGAGGCGTTCTGCTGCATCTCCAGCGCGCTGGTGGCGACGCCGCCCGCGTTGGCCGCCTTGCCGGGGCCGAAGGCCACCCCGGCCTCCTGGAACACCCGGACCGCCTCCGGCGTGGCCGGCATGTTGGCGCCCTCGGCGACCGCCCGGACCCCGTTGCGGACCAGCGCCGCCGCGTCGGCCTCGTCGAGCTCGTTCTGGGTCGCGCACGGCAGCGCCACGTCGACCGGCACGCTCCACACGCCGGTGCCCTCCTGGTAGCGGACGTGGCTGCCGCGCAGCTCCGCGTACTCGGTGAGCCGGCCGCGCCGGACCTCCTTGATCTCCTTCAGGAGGTCGAGGTCGATGCCCTTCTCGTCCACCACGAAGCCGGCCGAGTCGGAGGCCGTCACCACGGTCGCGCCGAGCTGCTGGGCCTTCTCGATCGCGTAGAGCGCGACGTTCCCCGAGCCGGAGACGGAGACCCGCAGGCCGTCCAGCTCCTCGCCCCGGGCGCGCAGCATCTCCTGGGTGAACAGCACGCAGCCGTAGCCGGTGGCCTCGGTCCGGGCCTGCGAACCGCCCCAGCCGATGCCCTTGCCGGTCAGCACGCCCGACTCGTAGCGGTTGGTGATCCGCTTGTACTGGCCGAACAGGTAGCCGATCTCCCGGCCGCCGACGCCGATGTCACCGGCCGGCACGTCGGTGTGCTCGCCCAGGTGGCGGTGCAGCTCGGTCATGAAGGACTGACAGAAGCGCATGATCTCGGCGTCCGAACGGCCCTTGGGGTCGAAGTCGGAGCCGCCCTTGCCGCCGCCGATGCCGAGGCCGGTCAGCGCGTTCTTGAAGATCTGCTCGAACCCGAGGAACTTCACGATCCCGAGGTTCACCGAGGGGTGGAACCGCAGGCCGCCCTTGTAGGGGCCGAGCGCGCTGTTGAACTCCACCCGGAAACCGCGGTTGACGTGGATCCGGCCCTGGTCGTCGGTCCACGGCACCCGGAAGATCACCTGGCGCTCGGGCTCGACGATCCGCTCGACGATCCGGGCGTCCACCAGCTCGGGCCGCCGCGCCAGCACCGGGCCGAGCGTCTCCACGACCTCGTGCACGGCCTGGTGGAACTCGGGCTCGCCGGGGTTGCGGCGGAGCACCTCGGCGAACAGCGACTCAATGGCGGGGTTCCCGGCGTCGTGGGACGCAGCGGGCACAGGGGTAGCCGACATCTTGAGGACCTTCCATGGTCTGAAGCGACAGACGGGGCGCTCACCCCTTCCCGGGGGAGCACCGGCGGTCCCCTCGCCATTGAGGGCGTCACGGCGCACAAACACCAGTGCGGCAACTCCGGACCGCTCGCGCGGGCACAGTCTCTCACTGCCACCCCCTGTTTGTCCGCCCCTACCCCCCTGGCCCCCGCCCCGCAACCCGTTCGCATACTCCGTGGGCTCCGGGCGCCCCCTCCTCCCCCACCCGGATTCGGGTCGTCGGCCGGAGCCCGTGGTTCCCGCCGAGGGAAATGCGGCCGGACTCCGGCCGGGCACGCCGAGTCGAATTGCGGAGGAGTTGAACGGGACGGTTCGGACGGGAAACAGATATCGGCCAAAACAGGTCTGCACACGGCGTGACGATCCGGTGGCAACAAATGCCGACATGACCGCCGATGGACCGCCGACCACCGCGACCAGCTGTGCTCGGAACCGCATCCGGGCTGCTCACTGGCTTGATCACGACACTGGCGGGCCACCCGGCGGCCTGCTTCGATGATCCGCACCCGGACCACCCACCGCCGCCCGGCGACGGAAAGGGCCGGGGGCCGGCCTCCCAGGAACCACGGGAATCCCGGCATCGGCAACGATGCGGGAGCTTTCGACGCATTCGCCGATCCGGCGGAAAACACCGTGCGAACCCGAATCCGACGGCGGCCGGCGGCGGGTGCGCGGCCGGCCCGACCGCCACCGGTCGGCCGGCCCACCGACCGCACCGGCTCGTCCGTCTCCCGACCCGAGGAGGACCCCATGCCTTCGACGACCTCCCGCACGCTGCGAGCCGCGTTTCTCGCATCGGCCCTCACCGCCGGTGCGCTCACCGCCTTCGCGGCTCCACCCGCCGGCGCCGTCGCGGGCGCCCCCGTCGCCGACGGCTCGTACGCCTTCACCGCGCGCATCGCGATCGGCGACACCAACCGCGCCTGCACCGGCGCCCTCGTGGACCGCTCCTGGGTGATCACCGCCGCCTCGTGCTTCGCCGACGACCCGGCCGGGCCGGCCGCGGTCGACGGTGCCCCGAAGTGGGCCACCACCGTGACGGTCGGCCGCACCGACCTGACCGCGACCGGCACCGGCGCGACCAGCGGCGTCAAGAAGCTGGTGGCCCGTCCGGAGCGCGACCTGGTGATGGCCGAGCTGGCCACGCCGATCGACGGCATCGCCCCGCTGCGGATCGCCGCCACGGCCCCCGCCACCGCCGAGACGCTCCGGGTCCCCGGCTACGGCCGGACCGGGACCGAGTGGGTGCCCAGCAGGCTGCACTCCGGCGCCTTCACCGTCGGCGCGGTGCGGGCCACCGCCACCGACATCACCGGCACGGGCGGCGCGGCGATCTGCAAGGGCGACACCGGCGCCCCCGTGATCCGCGAGAGCGCCGCCGGCGCCGAGCTGGTGGCCGTCGCCTCCCGCTCCTGGCAGGGCGGCTGCCTCGGCGAGACCGGGACCCGCACCGGCGCCGTCGGCACCCGCGCCGACGACATCGCCGGCTGGGTGCAGCAGGTCCGGTCGACCGCGCCGGGCTGGAAGACCCAGGCCCTGGTCAGGGCCGGCAACGGGCTGTTCCGGGGCGCCCGTCTCCACGACGGCACCTGGACCCCGTTCGAGGACGTCCAGGCCGGGGCGGGCGACGTCGGCGGGGTCCGGGCCGTGAGCACCGCGGCGATCGACGGCGACACCCACGTGCTCGCGCTCGGCGGCGACGGCCGTCTGCACCACGCCGTCCACCGGCTCGACGGCAGCTGGAGCACCTTCGGCGACGTCTACGCGGTCACCGGCGACCCCGGCCCGGTGACGCAGGTCGCCGCCGCCTCCCGCGGGGCCGAACTGGACGTCGTCGTCCTGGCCGACGGCCGGCCGTACCATTCCGTCCGCCACGCCGACGGCAACTGGAGCCCGTTCGCCCCGGTGTTCTCCGCCGCCGGCCCCCTGAGCGGGGTCACCGCCGTCGCCGTCGCCGGTTCCGGCCCCGACCTCCAGGTCGCCGTCGTCGCCGGCGGCCGCGTCCACCACACCATCCGCTCCGGCGCCACCGCCGGGTGGAGCGGCTGGGGCGCGGTCGACGACGCCGCCGGCGCCACCGGCCCGGTGGTCTCCCTCGCGCTGGCCCGCCAGGGCTCGGACATGAACCTCGCCGTCGTCACCGAGGACGGCGCCCAGCACCACACCGTCCGCCACGCCGACGGCACCTGGCAGTCCTTCCGGTCGCTCGGCGGTGTCTTCGGACAGCTCACGGCCACCTCCGTGAGCGCCGCCCCGGCCGACGGCGAGGCCCACTTCGCCCTCACGACCACCGACAACCGCGTCCTGCTCGCCTCCCGCCTGGCCGACGCCGGCTGGACCGCCCCCCAGAACCTCGACCTGACCGGCCTGAACGGCAGCCACACCGGCACCGCCGTCACCGCGAGCTTCTGACCCCTCGTCGGCGCCGGGCCACGACCGTGCCGGTGGGGGCGATCGCGTGATCGCCCCCACCGGCGCGCTCCGGCCCGGGCACCGGCCGGCGCCGCGGAGGCCGGCCTGTTGTTCAAATTGGAACTACCTAGTACCGTCGACAGCCGAGCACCACGAGAACCATCTGTCACGGAGGCCCGCCATGCAGCAGTTCCCCCTGCCGCCCCAGCAACCGCACGCTCCCCGGGAGGCGGCCGGGGCCGCGAGCCTGCGGGCACGGGTGCGGATCCCGCTGGGCTTCCCGGACGGGTACCGGGCGGAGGCGGAGGTCTTCACCTTCCACGGACTGGCGGACGGCGCGGAGCACCTGGCGCTGGCGCTCGGCACGGTGCCCGAGGGCGGGACGCCGCTGGTCCGGCTGCACTCGGAGTGCCTGACCGGGGACGTGCTCGGCTCCGAACGCTGCGACTGCGGGCCTCAGCTGCGCGAGTCCGTCGAGCGGATCGCCGGGGCCGGCGGCTACCTGCTGTACCTGCGGCAGGAGGGGCGCGGCATCGGGCTCTACAACAAGCTCGACGCGTACGCCCTCCAGGACTCCGGACTGGACACCTACGACGCCAACACGGCGCTCGGGCTGCCGGAGGACGCCCGCGACTACACCGCCGCCGCCCAGATGCTCGGGGCGCTCGGCGTCGGCGGGATCGAGCTGCTGAGCAACAACCCGGACAAGGCCGCCCAGCTGAGCGCCCTCGGCGTCACCGTCGAACGACGGGTGCCGACCGGCGTGCACCTGTCCGGGAGCAACGTCCGCTACCTGCGGGCCAAGGTGGAGCGGACGGGGCACTCGATCGAGCTGTCCCGGCTGGTCGGCTGACCCGGGCCGCCGCGACGGCGGCCCGGCGACACACCGGACAGGCCCCGGCCGCTCAGCCGGCCGAACCGCCGAGAAGCGCACGCACCCGCCGGCCGGCACCCCGCACGCCGTCGAACGGCGCCACCGGGGCGCCGCGGCCGTGGGCCCAGGCCTCGAAGCGCTCGGGCCCGGTGGTGGCGGTGACGGTGAGCCGCGCGAGCCGGTAGGGGTCGTCCGCCGGGGAGCTGAACGCGTCACGCGCGGCGCAGCCGGCGGTGAAGCCGGCCTCCCGGACCCGGCGCCGCACCTGCGGGCCGCAGCGGCCGTACGGGTAGGCGAAGGAGGTCACCGGACGGTCGAGGACCTCCTCCAGCCGCCGTTTGCTGCCCTCGACCTCGGCGGCGAGCCGACGGGCCGGCAGCCCGTCCAGCCGCGGGTGGGTGTGCGAGTGGGCACCGACCTCGACGCCGTAGCCCTCCAGTGCGGCGATCCGGCGCCAGTCGAGCATGGCGGCGGGCGGCAGCGGCCCGCCCGCCGGGGCGCGCCCGGGAACGGTGACGGCGCCGGTGGTGACGAACAGGGTCGCGGGCAGCTCGCGTTCGGCGAGCACCGGGACCACCGTCTCGAAGAAGTCGGCGAACCCGTCGTCGAAGGTGAGCACGGCGCAGGGTCCGGCCGGCGGCGGGCCGCCGCGCTGGGCGGCGAGCAGCCGGCGCAGCGGGACGACCTCCCGCCCGGCCGCGGCGAGCCGGTCGAGCTGGCGGGCGAAGAGGCGCGGCGTGACGGTGTACGGGGCGATCCAGTCCGGCGGGTCGTCGCAGACCGAGTGGTAGCGCAGCACGGGCACGGCAGCGGCGGAGCCGGCGGGAACGGCGGAACCGGTCACGACCGGCCCTCGGCGTGCAGTTCCCCGGCGGCCGGGCCCGGACCGGCCGCGCCCGGGTCGCCCGTCCGCCGCAGCGGGACCCGCCCGAGGCGGTCCGCCGCGTCCGGGTCCGGCGTGGTGCGGACACGGCGGGCCGCGTACCGGAGGCCGCCGGGGAGGCGGCTCAACAGGGCGGGGAACAGCGCGCTCAACAGGACGGGCTCCCGGGCGAGAGCGGCGGCGAGGTGGGTGCCCCGGCCGAGCGCGTGCGCGGGCGCCGGGCCGCGGAGGTCCCAGACCAGCGCGTCGGGCGCGTGGGCGAGGGCGTGACCGGCGGCCAGCACCCGGAGGACGGCGAGCAGGTCGTCGCCGCCGTGGGCGAAGCCGCCGAGGTCGCGCAGCAGACGGGTGCGGAAGGCCAGGTTGACGCCGCCGCGAACGCCGGCGCCGACCCCGGCGGCGGCGAACGGGAACGGCGGGTCGGCGAGCGTCCGGGTGCGGGCGGCGAAGTCCGGACCGGGGCTCCCGGCACGCGCCGTGGCCGCGAGGGCCCCGGGGCCGGCGGGCAGGACGAGACCGGTGACGGCGCCGATCCGCCCGTCCGCGGCGAAGGCGGCGGCGAGGGCGGCGAGCCAGCCCGGGTCGGCGAGGGTGCCGGCGTCGGTGAAGGCGACGATCCCGCCGCGGGCGGCGGCGAGGCCCAGCCGGTGGGCGTGGGCCGGGTCCGCCGGCGCGCCCGGGCGGCGGACCCGGCCGTGCTTCCGGTCACGGTCCGGCCGCCGGGCGGGGCCGCCGGCAGGAGTGCCGTCCACGACGATCACCTCGTACCGCGGATGGCCGTTCCGCAGCAGGGAGTCGAGGCACGGGCGGAGCGGGTCCGCCCGGTCGTGGGTGGTGACGACCACGCTGATCGTGACCGGGCCCGCAGGCACCCGGGCGCGGCCGACCCGACCGGGCCGCGCCGCGGGTGTCGCGGTGGACAGGGCGGGAACGCGGAGTTCCCGGTGGGCGGCGGCGAGCAGTTCCCGGCGCAGCTCCGCGGTGCCGCCGTCCGGGGCGTTGACCGTCACCAGGCCGAGCGGGTGCCCGTGCAGCCGCACCAGTGCGAGGACCGGGGCGCCCCGGCAACCGTCCCGCGCGTCGGCCGACGGACCGCCGGGGGCGCGCAGCACCGCGGGGTCGTCCAGGTCCAGGTCGACGACCCGGACGGGGGCGCGGCCGGGGAGCCGGGTGGCGGCGCGGCCGGTGGACGGCAGGGCGTCGTGGAGCGGGGTGGTGCCCATCGGGAGCCGACCTCTCGCCGGAGCGGCAGTGGGCGGACGGCCGGCGTGCCCGTGGGGGCGGGGCCGGCGTGGCCCGGCTGTGACGGGGCGGGCCCGGTGCGCGACGGGCGCAGGGCGCGGGCCCCGGAGGGAAGCCCTCGTGACGGCACGGGGGCTGTGCGAACCGTGGAGCCGCGCGGCCGAAAAGGGGTGCGCACCGCCGGCTCTCGAACGCCCCTGGGGGCGCCGGTCTGTCGAACTGGCTCGGTGTCCCGCGCCGGGGCGCGAGGACCGCCAGGTCCTCATCGTGCGCACGCACGGTCCGGCACGTCAAGGGGATTTCGCCCGATTTCACATGGTTTCACCGTGGGCCATCGGCCGCCTTCGGTCCGCCACCGGCGGCGGTCGTCCCGCGCCCGACCGTGCCCGGCCCCCGCCGCATTCGGCCCGGCCGCGCTCAGCCCCCGACCGGGCGCCCCTGCGGCTCCTCGGCGATCCGGCGGGCGATCTCGGCCGGGCGCACCGGACGCCCGAAGTGCCAGCCCTGCGCCCAGTCGCAGCCGATGCCCCGCAGCCGTTCGGCGTCCTTGCCGGTCTCCACGCCCTCCGCGGTGACGGTGAGCCCCAGGGCGTGCGCCATCGACACCAGACCGCTGACGATCCGCCAGCCGGTCTCCTCGTCCTTGGCCGGGTCGTGCAGGTCGCCGACGAAGGAGCCGGCGATCTTCAGCCCGGAGACCGGCAGGTCGCGCAGGTAGGCGAGGTTCGACCAGCCGGTGCCGAAGTCGTCCACGGCGAGCGAGACGCCGAGATCGACCAGGCCGTGCAGGGTGCGCAGCGCCTCGTCCTCCGGGCCGACCACGGTGGACTCGGTGATCTCCAGCTGGAGCCGGGCCGGGTCGAGGCCGGTGCCGTCGAGGATCCGGCCGAGGTCGCCGACCAGGGCCGCGCTGCGGGCCTGGCGGACCGCCAGGTTGACGTTGAGCTGGGGCGCGGCGTCGCCGAAGCGCTTGATCCAGTCGGCGGCCTGGCCGCAGGCCTGCTCCAGCACCCAGCGGCCGAGCGGCATGATCAGCCCTGTCTCCTCGGCGGTGGTGACGAACTCGTCGGGGCCGAGCACGCCGAGCTGCGGGTGGCGCCAGCGCACCAGGGCCTCGACGGCGGCGAGCCTGCCGTCGGACAGCGCGTAGAGGGGCTGGTAGTCGATGAAGAACTCGCCGCGGTCGAGGGCGGCCGGCATCCGCACCGAGACGGCGTAGCGGGAGACGGCGCGGGCGTTCTCCTTGGGGTCGAAGAGCGTCCAGCGGCCCCGGCCGGCCTCCTTGGCCCGGTAGAGCGTCAGGTCGGCGGCGCGCACGGCGGCGCCGGGGGTGGTGGTGGAGACCCGGCGCTCCAGGACGCCGACGCTGGCGCCGACGGCCAGCTTGTGATCGCCGATCAGCACCGGTCCGGCGAGCGCCTTGAGCACGGTCTTGGCGGCGGCCACGGCCTCCTGCTCGCCGCGGCTGTTCTCCAGCAGGACGACGAACTCGTCGCCGCCGAGCCGGGCGACCAGGTGGCCGAGCGGGCTGAGCGCCGCCTTCAGCCGGGCGGCGACGGCGGACAGCAGCTGGTCGCCGGTGTCGTGGCCGAGGCTGTCGTTGACCACCTTGAAGCCGTCGAGGTCGACGTAGCAGAGGCCGAACCGGGCACCCGGGTCCGGGTCCTCGAAGAGCTTCTCCAGCCGTTCGAAGAAGGCCGCCCGGTTGGGCAGCCCGGTCAGCGGGTCGTGGGTGGCCTGGTGGCGCAGCCGCTCCTGGAGCCGGTAGCGGTCGGTGACGTCCTCCAGCATGGCGACCTGGTACACCGGGCGGCCGTCGTCGTCGCGGATCAGCGAGACCGTCAGGTGGGTCCAGACGACCTCGCCGTCCTGGCGGTAGTACGGCTTGTCGAACTGGAAGTACTCGCGCTTGCCGCTGATCAGCTCCTCGTAGGCCTCCCAGACGCCGTCGGCGTCCTCGGGGTGGACGAGGTCGCCGACCCGACGGCCGATCATGTCGTCCGGGCCGGCGCCGAAGAGCTCCTGGAGGGCCTTGTTGACGGCCATGATGTTGCCGTCGGTGTCGCCGATGCCGATGCCGATCGCGGCGCTCTCGAAGAGGGCGCGGAACCGCGCCTCGGAGGCCCGCAGGGCCCGCTCGGCCTCCTTGCGGGCGACGTCCGCGGCGGTGCGGATGGCCTCCTGCTCGCGCAGGGTGCGCTCGCGCAGCGCGGCCGCCCAGCCGGCCGCGAACGCGCCGCACAGGGCGGGGCCCCGGCCGTCGCCGGCGGGCTGGCGCTGGAGCAGTTCGAGCGCCCGGGCCAGCACGACCGGGTCGGTGAACTGGGCGTCGACGAGTGCGGCGCCGGCCTCGGCGGCCGGCTGCGGCTCGAACGGGTCGTCCGTCCGGGCCCGCCCGAGCAGCGCGGCGGTCCGCTCGACCAGCTCGCCGAGCAGGCCGGGGTGGACCGCCGTGCCGTGGTCACCGGAGAGCAGCCGCGCCCAGTCCTCGTGGAACCGTTGGGCGCCGCTGCTCGGTTCCGGTGCCTCCGTCACGGGCGGAACCCCACGCCCGCCACCCCGGTCATCCGCTCGGGGTGCTCGCCGACGGTCTCGGGCTGGTCCGGCCGCCACTGCGGGAGGTACACGACACCGGGCTCGGCGAGCTCGAAGCCGTCGAACATCGCGGTGATCTGCTCGTGGGTGCGCATGGTCAGCGGGGTGGGCGTCATCCGGTAGAGCCGCTGGTGGTCCTCGGCCTGGTCGGGGCGGCCCTCCAGGGAGGCGTGCGAGAGGACGAGGGCGCTGCCCGGCGGGAGGGCGTCGCGGATGACCTCGATCAGCTTCCAGGGCTCCTCGGCGTCCTGGACGAAGTGCATGACGGCGACCAGCAGGACGGCCACCGGCTCGCCGGCCGCGAGCAGCCCGGTCACCTCGGGACGGGACATCAGGTCGTCGACGTCCCGGACGTCGGCCTGGACGACGGAGCAGCCCTCGTCGCCCTCCAGCAGCAGCCGGCTGTGCGCGACGGCGACCGGGTCGCGGTCCACGTAGACGACCTGCGCCCCGGGGCGGATGGCGCGGGCGATCTCGTGGACGGCGCCGAAGGTGGGGATGCCGGAGCCGATGTCCAGGAAGCGGCTGATGCCGCGTTCGGCGGTGAACTGGACGGCGCGGCGCAGGAAGGCCCGGTTGGAGCGCATGATCTGCGGGAGCTCGGGCCACAGGGCGATCGCCTTGCGGGCCATCTCGCGGTCGACCTCGAAGTTGTGCGAGCCACCGAGGTAGTAGTCGTAGACCCGCGCGGCGTTCGGTTTGTCCAGGTCCGTGCCCTCCGGTACCCAGTTCGGTCGCCGCATCCTCGGGACTCCTTCATTCCGGTTCCGGTGAAACAGCCGTCCGGTGTGACGGCTGGGACTGCTGAGACTACAAGCACAAAAGATCCTCCTCTGCACGCCGAACGCATGCAAGCGGAGTGACACGCTCCCGCCGGCGGTCTCCGTGCGCCCACGACGGACGGGCGCCGGGCCGCACCGCGGGGGTGC
>NZ_JBHJRC010000291.1:0-10533 GCF_042261735.1 Kitasatospora sp. NPDC056327
CCCGGCCCTCGGCTTGGGGGAGTCGGCCCCCCGCCGCGCTAGCGGGGCGCTTAAGCTGGTCCGCTGACCCCCCCCGAGGTACGCCCCGGCCGCCCCCCCCGCTCCAGGGCGGCGCGGCCGTACGGCGTCGTACGGTGGAACGAGTACGGCCGCGCGGCAAGGACCGGGCGGGAACCCTAGGAAGGCGTGACCAGATGGTGGAGATCAAGACCCCCGAGCAGATCGCGAAGATGCGAGCGGCCGGGCTGGTCGTGGCCGAGGCGCTCAAGGCGTGCCGGGAGGCGGTCGCCCCGGGCGTCACCACCCAGGAGCTCAACGACGTCGCCGACAAGGTGATCACGGACCACGGCGCCACCTCGAACTTCCGGGCCCACCACGGCGGGCTCTGGTTCCCCGGGGTGATCTGCGCCTCGGTGAACAACGAGGTCGTGCACGGCATCCCGGGGGAGCGGGTGCTGCAGGAGGGCGACCTCATCTCGATCGACTGCGGCGCGATCCTGGACGGCTGGCACGGCGACGCGGCGATCACCGTCGCGGTCGGCGAGGTCCGGCCCGAGGTGGAGATGCTGAGCCGGGTCACCGAGGGCTCGATGTGGGCCGGCATCGCCCAGATGAAGAAGGGCAACCGCCTGGTCGACGTCTCCCGGTCGATCGAGGCCTTCATCCGGCGCCAGCCGCTGCCGCCCAAGGGCAAGTGGGGCATCACCGAGGGGTACGGCGGCCACGGCATCGGCACGGCGATGCACATGGAGCCGCACGTGCTGAACTACGTCGAGCGCGGCCGCGGCAAGGGCCCCAAGCTGATCCCCGGCACCGTGCTGGCGATCGAGCCCATGGTCTCGCTGGGCACCCCGCACACCGCCGTCCTGGAGGACGACTGGACCGTCGTCACCAACGACGGCAGCTGGGCCTCGCACTGGGAGCACTCGGTGGCCGTGACCGAGCAGGGTCCGCTGGTGCTGACCTCGTTCGACGGCGGCAAGGAGGCTCTCGCCCGCCTCGGAGTGACCGCCGCGCCGGACCCGCTGGCGTAGTCCCGGAGCCGGTCAATCGGGCCAACTGCCCGTGCTGACAAGGGATCAGGGCCCTGGAGGTTTGGACCTCCAGGGCTTTTGTCCTATTTTTATGCGCTGGCAGTGGTGCTTCGAGCGAGTAGGAGAGTGCAGTGCTCAAGGGATTCCGCGACTTCATGATGCGCGGCAACGTGGTCGACATGGCGGTCGGTGTGGTCATCGGCGCCGCGTTCACCGCGGTGGTCACCGGCTTCGTGTCGGCCTTCCTGACCCCGCTGGTGGGTGTGGTGGTCGGCGCCGCGGGCGACTTCAGCTCGTACAAGGCGACGGTCGCCGGCGTGACCTTCCCGTACGGGCAGTTCCTGAACGTGCTGATCGCGTTCCTGATGACCGCCGCCGTGCTCTACTTCTGCGTCGTCCTGCCGATCACCAAGGCCACCGCCCGGTACATGCCGAAGAAGCCGAAGACCCCCAAGCGCCCCTGTCCGGAGTGCCTGACCGAGATCCCCGAGGCCGCCCGCCGCTGCGCGGCCTGCACCGCGCACGTCGAGCCGCTGGCCGCCACGGCCGTGCTCTGACCGGGGGCCCCGGTTTTGGCCCATCCCCCGCGCTGGCGTAGGATGGACCGTCGGCTCACTCGTAGCGTGCTCCAGCACGCCCTCTTCCCCCTCGTCGGGGTCGGGGTGGACCCAGGTTCGCACGAGCGTTCCGCATACGGTAGCCGGTCCCGGAAGGTGGATCTCGCAGTTCATGGCTAAGAAGCAAGGCGCCATTGAGATCGAGGGCACCGTGATCGAGTCTCTTCCGAACGCGATGTTCAAGGTCGAGCTGCAGAACGGTCACAAGGTCCTCGCGCACATCAGTGGCAAGATGCGCATGCACTACATCCGCATCCTGCCGGACGACCGGGTCGTGGTGGAGCTCAGCCCCTACGACCTCACGCGCGGCCGGATCGTCTACCGCTACAAGTAAGAACGTCAGATCTAGACCCGGAGAACCTGAAACATGAAGGTCAAGCCGAGCGTCAAGAAGATCTGCGACAAGTGCAAGGTGATCCGCCGTCACGGCCGGGTCATGGTGATCTGCGACAACCTGCGCCACAAGCAGCGCCAGGGCTGATCTCTCCCCAGCATTTCTCGTAGTACTTCGCGCGACGCGAAAAACGTCAACAGCGGGCCACCCGATCCGTCCCAGTGACGGACTGCCGCCCCCGGTCAGAGGCCGGGGCTCCCTCACCGTGAGGTGTCGGAGCAGGTGGCACGCCAGACCTCTGAAGAACCACAGGAGCCATGAATGGCACGCCTCGCCGGCGTTGATCTCCCCCGTGAGAAGCGGATCGAGATCGCCCTCACCTACGTGTACGGCATCGGCCGTACCCGCGCCCAGCAGACCCTCGCCGAGACCGGTGTGAGCCCCGATGTCCGCGTCCGCGACATCGCCGAGGACGACCTGGTCAAGCTCAGCCAGTACATCGACGCCAACTTCACGGTCGAGGGTGACCTCCGCCGCGAGGTGGCCGCCGACATCCGCCGCAAGGTCGAGATCGGCTGCTACGAGGGTCTGCGTCACCGCCGCGGCCTGCCGGTCCGCGGTCAGCGCACCCACACCAACGCGCGTACCCGCAAGGGCCCGCGTCGCGCGATCGCCGGCAAGAAGAAGCCGGGCAAGAAGTAGTCCGTCCCGTAACCGGACATCCCTCCGGCCCGCGGGTCAGCGGACCGACCACCTCAGTAGGAGAACAGACTTATGCCCCCCAAGGGTCGTCAGGCTGCCGGCGCGAAGAAGATCCGCCGCAAGGAAAAGAAGAACGTCGCTCACGGCCACGCGCACATCAAGAGCACGTTCAACAACACCATCGTTTCGATCACCGACCCCTCGGGCAACGTGATCTCCTGGGCCTCCGCCGGCCACGTCGGCTTCAAGGGCTCGCGCAAGTCCACCCCGTTCGCCGCGCAGATGGCCGCCGAGGCCGCTGCCCGTCGCGCGCAGGAGCACGGCATGCGCAAGGTCGACGTCTTCGTCAAGGGTCCGGGCTCCGGCCGTGAGACCGCGATCCGTTCGCTCCAGGCCACCGGCCTGGAGGTGGGCTCGATCCAGGACGTCACCCCCACCCCGCACAACGGCTGCCGCCCGCCGAAGCGCCGCCGCGTCTGACGCAGCGCCTTCGGGCACGCAGTACCGGCTTCACACCACGTACGGGGTCCCACGCGTTCGATTCAGTTCTGCGCGGGGGACCCCGTACGCTGGTTCTGTTCGGCATCAAATAGTGGGTGCCGAAAACCACTGGAGGATCTGAAAACATGCTGATCGCTCAGCGTCCCTCGCTGACCGAAGAGGTCGTCGACGAGTTCCGCTCGCGGTTCGTGATCGAGCCGCTGGAGCCGGGCTTCGGCTACACCCTCGGCAACTCTCTCCGTCGCACGCTCCTGTCGTCGATCCCGGGTGCCGCCGTCACCAGCATCCGCGTCGACGGCGTCCTGCACGAGTTCACCACCGTGCCGGGCGTCAAGGAGGACGTCACCGACCTCATCCTCAACATCAAGCAGCTGGTCGTCTCCTCGGAGCACGACGAGCCGGTCGTGATGTACCTGCGCAAGCAGGGTCCGGGTGTGGTCACCGCCGCCGACATCGCGCCGCCGGCCGGTGTCGAGGTGCACAACCCCGAGCTGGTCCTCGCCACGCTGAACGGCAAGGGCAAGCTGGAGATGGAGCTGACCGTCGAGCGCGGTCGCGGCTACGTCTCCGCCGTGCAGAACAAGGCCTCCGGCCAGGAGATCGGCCGCATCCCGGTCGACTCGATCTACAGCCCCGTGCTGAAGGTCACCTACAAGGTCGAGGCCACCCGTGTCGAGCAGCGGACCGACTTCGACAAGCTGATCGTCGACGTCGAGACCAAGCCCGCCATGCGTCCGCGCGACGCCATGGCCTCGGCCGGCAAGACCCTGGTGGAGCTGTTCGGCCTCGCCCGCGAGCTGAACATCGACGCCGAGGGCATCGACATGGGCCCGTCCCCCACGGACGCCGCCCTGGCCGCCGACCTGGCGCTGCCGATCGAGGAGCTGGAGCTCACGGTCCGCTCCTACAACTGCCTCAAGCGCGAGGGCATCCACACCGTGGGTGAGCTCGTGGCCCGCTCCGAGGCCGACCTGCTCGACATCCGCAACTTCGGTGCGAAGTCGATCGACGAGGTCAAGGCGAAGCTGGCCGGCATGGGCCTGGCCCTCAAGGACAGCCCGCCCGGGTTCGACCCGACCGCCGCCGCCGACGCCTTCGGCGCCGACGACCTGGACGACGCGGGTTACGCGGAGACCGAGCAGTACTGAGAGACTTGACCGCGGGGGCGGTTCTCCGGAACCGCCCCCGCCGTCGTGAAAGTCGTGCGGGCACGGTGCCCGTACGCCCGCCGCGGTACCTGGTACGGCCGCGGTCGGAGATTCGAGGAGTAATTCCATGCCGCGTCCCACCAAGGGTGCCCGCCTCGGCGGCGGCCCGCACCACGAGCCCCTGCTGCTCGCCGGTCTGGCCCGTGAGCTGTTCCAGTACGGCCGCATCACCACCACCGAGGCCAAGGCCCGCCGCCTGCGCCCGCTGGCGGAGAAGCTGATCACCAAGGCGAAGAAGGGCGACATCCACAACCGTCGCCTCGTGCGCAAGACCATCACCGACATCTCGGTGCTGCACACCCTCTTCACCGAGATCGCGCCGCGCTACGAGAACCGCCCGGGTGGCTACACCCGCATCACCAAGATCGGTCCCCGTCGTGGCGACAACGCCCCGATGGCCGTGATCGAGCTGGTCGAGGCGCTGACCGTCGCGCAGAACGCCGTCGGCGAGGCCGAGGCCGCCACCAAGCGTGCCGTCAAGGAGGCCGACGCCAAGGTCGAGGCCGCCGAGACCAAGGCCACCGAGGCCAAGGCCGACGAGGCCGAGGCCGCCGAGCAGGCCTGACACCCCCGGGTGTCCAGCGGGCCCGCTTCCCCAGCGATGGGGGAGCGGGCCCGTTCCCGTCCGTACCGCCCCTCCGGCCCCGCGCCGGCCGGAGCAGCCCTGGGAGAAGAGCAGCAGTGGTCAACGATTGCGCCGAGCGGCCGCCGGTGAAGGACGGCCCGGCCGAGGGCCGCGTCCGGATCCGGCTCGACCTCGCCTACCACGGTGCCGAGTTCTCCGGCTGGGCCCGCCAGAAGGGCGGCCGGCGGACGGTCCAGGAGGAGATCGAGACCGCGCTGCAGATCGTCACCCGCAGCCCCGAGACGTTCCCGCTGACCGTGGCCGGCCGCACCGACGCCGGTGTGCACGCCCGCGGCCAGGTCGCCCACGTCGACCTGCCGGAGGAGCTCTGGGCCCAGCACGGCGGGAAGCTGATGCGCCGGCTCGCGGGCCGGCTGCCCGGCGACGTCCGGATCTACCGGGTGGCCGAGGCCCCGGCCGGGTTCGACGCCCGCTTCTCGGCGATCTGGCGCCGCTACGCCTACCGGGTCGCCGACCACCCCGGCGGGGTGGACCCGCTGCTGCGCGGCCACGTGCTCTGGCACGACCGTCCGCTGGACCTGGACCGGATGAACGCCGCCGCGCGGCTGCTGCTCGGCGAGCACGACTTCGCCGCGTACTGCAAGAAGCGCGAGGGCGCGACCACCATCCGCACCCTGCTGGAGCTGCGCTGGGACCGCGTCCCGGTCGACGGCTACGCCGCGCAGGAGGGCTCGCTCGCGGTCGCCACCGTCCGGGCCGACGCCTTCTGCCACAACATGGTGCGGGCACTGGTCGGTGCCATGCTGCTGGTCGGCGACGGACACCGGCCGGTGGAGTTCCCCGGCGAGGTGCTGGCCGGCGGCGTGCGCAACTCCGCCGTCAACGTGATCCGGCCGTACGGGCTGACCCTGGAGGAGGTCGGCTACCCCGCGGACGACCTGCTGGCCGAGCGCAACCGGGCCGCCCGCCGGATGCGCACCCTGCCCGGTGTCCCCGCGGCCGGTTAATCCGTTTTGGTCCTGGGCGGCGGCTTGGGAGAATCGCTTCCATGGGACACGTCGAGATTTCGCACCTTGAGTACTACCTGCCGGACGGGCGGGTGCTGTTCGACGACGCGTCCTTCCGGGTCGGCGAGGGCGCCGCGGTCGCGCTGGTCGGTGCCAACGGCGCCGGCAAGACCACCCTGCTGCGCATGATCGCGGGCGACCTCCAGCCGCACGGCGGCTCGGTGACGATCAGCGGCGGGCTCGGCGTGATGCGCCAGTTCGTCGGCACCACCGGCCGCGAGGGCCGGCAGCACGACGAGGACCGGCAGGGTCCGGCCCCGCTGCCCGCCGACGCCTCCGTCCGCGACCTGCTGGTCTCGGTCGCCCCGGAGCGGATCGCCACGGCCGCCCGCGCGGTCGACGCCGCCGAGCTGGCGATGATCGCCCAGGACGACGAGAAGACCCAGATGGCCTACGCCCAGGCGCTCTCCGACTGGGCCGACGTCGGCGGCTACGACTACGAGACCGACTGGGACGTCTGCACCACCGCCGCCCTCGGGGTGGCCTTCGACAAGGCCCAGTGGCGCGGCCTGAACACCCTCTCCGGCGGTGAGCAGAAGCGGCTCGTCCTGGAGGCGCTGCTGCGCGGCCCGGAGGAGGTGCTGCTCCTCGACGAGCCGGACAACTACCTGGACGTCCCGGGCAAGCGCTGGCTGGAGGAGGCCATCAAGGCCACCCCGAAGACCGTGCTGTTCATCTCGCACGACCGCGAGCTGCTCTCCCGCACCGCCGAGAAGATCATCAGCGTCGAGTCCGGCGCGGCCGGCTCCAGCGTCTGGGTGCACGGCGGCGGCTTCGACACCTTCCACGAGGCCCGCAAGGCCCGCTTCGAGCGCTTCGAGGAGCTGCGCCGCCGCTGGGACGAGGAGCACGGCAAGCTCAAGAAGCTGGTCGTCACCCTGCGCCAGGCCGCCTCGGTCAGCCACGAGATGGCCTCCCGGTACTCGGCCGCGCAGACCAGGCTCAAGAAGTTCGAGGACGCCGGCCCGCCGGAGGCGCCGCCGCGCGAGCAGAGCATCACCATGCGGCTCAAGGGCGGACGCACCGGCGTGCGGGCCTTCACCCTGGAGCGGCTGGAGCTCACCGGCCTCATGCAGCCGTTCGACCTGGAGGTCTTCTACGGCGAGCGGATCGGCGTGCTCGGGGCGAACGGCGCCGGCAAGTCGCACCTGCTGCGGCTGCTCGCCGGGGACGAAACGGTCGGGCACACCGGCGCCTGGAAGCTCGGCGCCCGGGTGGTACCCGGCCACTTCCGGCAGACCCACGCGCACCCCGAGCTGCTCGGGCGCACCGTCCGCTCGATCGTCGAGGAGGAGCACGGGCTCAGCCGCGGCGCCGCGATGGGCGCGCTGCGCCGCTACGAGCTGGACCGCCAGGAGGAGCAGAAGTTCGAGTCGCTCTCCGGCGGGCAGCAGGCCCGGCTGATGATCCTCAAGCTGGAGCTGTCCGGCGTCACCGCGCTGCTGCTCGACGAGCCGACCGACAACCTGGACCTGGAGAGCGCCGAGGCGCTGCAGGCCGGCCTGGAGGCCTTCGACGGCACCGTGCTCTGCGTCACGCACGACCGCTGGTTCGCGAAGACCTTCGACCGCTTCCTGGTGTTCGGCGCGGACGGCCGGGTCTACGAGTCGCCCGAGCCGGTCTGGGACGTCACCCGGGTCGAGCGCGAGCGCTGAGCGAACCCCCGGTGTACCGGGCCGGACGGGCAGGATTTTGACCCGCCCCGCCCGGCCCGGTAATCTGGGCGCTTGATGTGCGTATTGGCTCGCTCTATCTCACGTGAGAGGTCGGTACGCCGGAGACATCAGGTCGACGACCAGCGGCTCCCCCTTGAATTGCGTCCAAGGCGGCCAGGCTGATCCCTCCTCCAGGTGCTCCTGTCAGGACTCACTCACTGAAAAGCGAAGGCTACGACCGTGCGTACGTACAGCCCCAAGCCCGGCGACGTCCAGCGTCAGTGGCACGTCATCGACGCGACCGACGTCGTGCTCGGCCGCCTGGCCTCCCAGGCCGCCAACCTCCTCCGGGGCAAGCACAAGGCGATCTACGCGCCGCACGTTGACACCGGTGACTTCGTCATCATCATCAACGCGGACAAGGTGCACCTGTCGGGTAACAAGAAGACCCAGAAGCTGGCGTACCGCCACAGCGGCTTCCCGGGCGGTCTCCGCTCGGTCCGCTACGACGACCTCCTGGCCAACAACCCGGAGAAGGCCGTCGAGAAGGCCATCAAGGGCATGATCCCCAAGAACAGCCTGGGCCGTCAGATGCTCTCCAAGCTGAAGGTCTACTCGGGCGACCAGCACCCGCACGCTGCGCAGCAGCCGGTGCCGTTCGAGATCACCCAGGTCGCGCAGTAATTCGGCCACCAAGCCCCCCAACACTGAAAAGAGCTGAGGAACACCGTGGCCGAGACCACCGAAACCCTTGAGGTCGACTTCGACGAGACCGTCGTCGAGGGCGAGTACACCTCCGAGGAGAGCTACACCTCCGAGTCCCTTGCCGGCCGCTTCGGCGAGGCCGTCCCCGGCGCCGGCCTCGGCCGTCGCAAGGAGGCGATCGCCCGCGTGCGCATCGTCCCGGGCACCGGGCAGTGGAAGATCAACGGTCGCACCCTGGAGAACTACTTCCCCAACAAGGTGCACCAGCAGACCGTGAACGAGCCCTTCAAGCTCCTGGAGCTGGACGGCCGTTACGACGTCGTCGCCCGCATCACCGGCGGCGGCGTGTCCGGCCAGGCCTACGCGCTGCGCCTCGGCGTGGCCCGTGCCCTGAACGAGGCCGACGTGGACAACAACCGCGGCGCCCTCAAGAAGGCCGGCTTCCTGACCCGTGACGCCCGCGCCGTCGAGCGCAAGAAGGCCGGTCTGAAGAAGGCCCGCAAGGCGCCGCAGTACAGCAAGCGCTAATTGCGCCCCCGGGGGTGCGTACCGCCCTGGTGGTGCACGCCCCCGGATGCGCTCTGCACGCCCCGGAGTACCCCGTGTACTCCGGGGCGTCGTGTTCCCCGGGCATTGTGCGGAGACCGGGGATCCGATCGGATTCTCTGCAAGGCATTGCAGAGGCATTGCGGCGATGGAGGACGGGACAGTGGGACGACTCTTCGGTACGGACGGCGTACGCGGTGTGGCCAACGGGGGACTGACGGCGGAGCTGGCGCTCGGCCTGTCCGTCGCCGCGGCGCACGTGCTCGGCGAGGCGGGGGCCTTCGAGGGCCACCGGCCGGTCGCGGTGGTCGGCCGCGATCCGCGCGCCTCGGGCGAGTTCCTGGAGGCCGCGGTCATCGCCGGCCTGGCCAGCGCGGGCGTCGACGTCCTGCGGGTCGGTGTGCTGCCCACCCCCGCGGTGGCCTACCTCACCGGCGCGCTCGGCGCCGACTTCGGCGTGATGCTCTCCGCCAGCCACAACGCGATGCCGGACAACGGCATCAAGTTCCTCGCCCGCGGCGGCCACAAGCTGGACGACCGGATCGAGGACGCCATCGAGGCGCACTACCGCAAGCACGCGGCCGGCGGCGAGGAGTGGAACCGCCCGACCGGCGCGGCCGTCGGCCGGGTCCGCGAGTACACCGAGGGCTTCGACAAGTACGTCGCCCACCTCATCGGCGTGCTGCCCAACCGCCTGGACGGCATCCGGGTCGTCATCGACGGCGCGCACGGCGCCGCCGCCTACGTCGCCCCCGAGGCCTTCGCCCGGGCCGGCGCCGAGGTCGTGCACACCCTGGGCGCCGAGCCCACCGGCCTCAACATCAACGACGGCGTCGGTTCCACCCACCTGGACCGGCTGCGCGCCACCATGCGCGAGTACTCGGCCGACCTCGGCATCGCCCTCGACGGCGACGCCGACCGCTGCCTGGCCGCCGACGCGCAGGGCAACGAGGTCGACGGCGACCAGATCATCGCGGTCCTGGCCGTCGCCATGAAGGAGGCCGGCACGCTGCGCCGCAACACCGCGGTCGCCACCGTGATGTCCAACCTGGGCTTCAAGCTGGCCATGGAGCGCGAGGGCATCGAGCTCGTCGAGACGGCCGTCGGCGACCGGTACGTGCTGGAGGCGATGAAGGAGCAGGGCTTCGCGCTGGGCGGCGAGCAGTCCGGCCACGTCATCCTGCTGGACCACGCGACCACCGGCGACGGCACGCTGACCGGCCTGATGCTGGGCGCCCGGCTGGCCGCGACCAAGCAGCCGCTGGCCGACCTGGCCGCCGTGATGACCCGGCTGCCGCAGGTGCTGATCAACGTCAAGGGCGTCGACAAGAGCCGGGTGCGCAGCAGCGGGGAGCTGGCCGCGGCGGTCGCCGGGGCCGAGGCCGAGCTGGGTGCCACCGGGCGGGTGCTGCTGCGCCCGTCGGGCACCGAGCCGCTGGTCCGGGTGATGGTCGAGGCCGCCGACGAGGCGCAGGCGCAGGCCGTCGCGGAGAAGCTCGCCGAGGCGGTGCGGACCCACCTGGGCTGACCGCCGGGCCCCCGCCGGACAGGGCCCCCGCCGCGCGCTTCCGCGTGCGG
>NZ_JBHJRC010000292.1:0-10530 GCF_042261735.1 Kitasatospora sp. NPDC056327
GGTTCTTTTGTTTATACCCCACCCCCCGCGGGCCCCACCCCCCCCGGGCCGGGGTGCGCGCCCCCGCCCCCGCCCCGGGGGCCCCCCCCCCCCCGCGGGGCCCCCGCCGCTCCCACGGAGTGGCGGGCACCCGGTGACGGGCCCCGGACGGTCGGCCCGCAGCGCCGACCGCCCCACCCGTCCCCGTCAGACCACGTTCGGCGGGTCGCCCGGCCGACGGCTCGCACACGCCGGCACGTTGTCCAGCCAGGCCGGCCCCTGGAGGAAGATGTTGCTGATCCAGCCCCCGTAGTCCGGAAGGTACGACCACGCGCTGTTGGTGACGCCCTCCGCCGTCACCGACTGCCCGCGGTCCTGGCAGAGCACCCGGACGGTGGCCGGGCCGGCGAAGGTGTGGACGGCCGCGGTGCTCGTCGAGGCGTCCTGGCGCACCTGCACGCCCGAACCCCACATGGTGAAGCCGGAGTTGCCGGTGGACGTGCCGTTGCCGCCGCAGGGCGGGACCCCGTCCAGCCAGGCCGGCCCCTGGAGGAAGATGTTGCTGATCCAGGCCTGGTGGTCGGGCAGGTAGGACCAGGCGTCATTGGTGACGCCCTCCGCCGTGACGGTCTCCGCGTGCTGCTGGCAGGAGATCGTCACCTGGGTCGGCCCGGCGAACACCGGCCCCAACGGTGCCGAGACGGTGGGCCGCTGGCGGGTGTTCACTCCCGATCCCCAGGTGCTGAACCGGCCGTTGCCGGAACCCGTGTTGCCGTCGCAGGCGGGCACGCCCGGCAGCCAGTCGGGGCCCTGGACGTAGATGTTGCTGACCCAGCCCCGGTAGTCCGGCAGGTAGGCCCACGCGTCGTTGGTGTACCCTTCCGCGCTGACCGTCTCGGCGTGCTTTTGGCACTGGACGGCCACCGACATGGGCGCCGAGAACGTCGCCACCGGGGTACCGGCACGCGAGGGCAACGGACGGACGTTCACACCGGTGGCCCAGGTCTGGAAGCGGCCCGAACCACCGCTCGACCCGTCGCAGGCGGGCACTCCGTCGAGCCAGGCCGCCCCCTGGACGTAGATGTTGCTGATCCAGCCCCGGAGGTCGGGCAGGTAGGCCCAGGCGTCGTTGCTGTACCCCTCGGCGGTGACGGTCTCCGCCTGCTTCTGGCACTGCACGTTGATCGCCGTGGGCCCGCTGAGCGTGGTCACGACGGGAGCCGTCAGCGAGGCCGAGGCACGCACGTTGACCGAGTCGCCCCAGGTGCTGTGGGTGGCCGACCCGCCGCCCGTCCCCGAGTGGGCGAGCCGCACGGCACCGGCGTAGTTGTTGTGACTGGCGAACTGGCTGACCATCAGGTGCGTGTCGGACTCCCGGGCTTCGACGATCTTCCCGTCGCCCAGGTAGATCGCCACGTGGGAGATGGGCGAGCCCCAGAAGACCAGGTCCCCGGGGAGCAGCGGCGCGGTGCCCTGCGCGGCCGTGAACCTCTGGGTGGCCGGCAGCTGGGACTCCTGCGCGGCCGTGCGCTGGCCCATCAGGTCGTAGCCGACCGCCTTCGCCCAGGCGTACCGGACGAAGCCCGAGCAGTCGAAGCCCTGCCGGTACGGGTCGTTCTTGCTGCGCTCCGGGTCGGAGGTGTCGACGAAGCCGTAGGTCGGCCCGGGGGCCGGGCCGTGGCCGCCGCCCCAGGTGTACCAGGTGTTCAGGCTGACCTCGCGGCAGGCCCACTCCACCGCGCGGCCCGCCGCGTCGTTCGGCGGAACGACGGTGAGCCCGCAGTGGCGACCGGGGTTCCAGGTCGGGGCGGGCGGGGGACCGCTGATCCCCCTCATCTGCCGGGCGAACCAACTGCCGAGGCTCACCCGGTAGTCGGTCTGGCCGCAGCAGGCCTGGTAGCTGGTGTGGATCTCGGCGCCGAGTTCCGTACTGGTGCTCCCCATGGGGTCGCAGGTGAGGTCGCCGATGATGCAGAAGTCCAGGCTGCGGCCGGCGATGTCGGCGGGCAGCAGACGGGGCCCCAGCGCACCGCCCTGGCTCTCCTTGTCGGTGGTTCCGGTGCGGTAGCCGGTGCGCACGGTGTAGGAGGTGGTGCCCGCCGGGCTGTGCGGGTCGGCGATCAGCAGGACGGCACCGATCCGGGCGCGTTCGGCGGGCGTGAGCAGGTCGATGGCGTTGTGCACCACGTTGGCGCCCTGCGAGTACCCCATCAGGCCGATCCTGGTGTCGGGGCAGCGGGTCGCCATCTTCTGGACCACTTGGACCAGTTGGATGACGCCGGTGTTGCGGGACTTGACCCAGCGGGAGTCCCCGGTCCAGCTGGTCAGATTGTCGAAGTTGAAGGCCGCAGCCTCGTAGGGCAGCGGGTAGAAGTCGGTCGAGGAGGTGTCGAGGCCGGCGATCTGCGCCTGGCGCAGGTAGGCGCCGGCCCGGTCGCCCATGTGGTCGAGACCCGGGTAGGCGGGACTCTCGGGCGAGTTCTCCCCCGAGCCCCGGACGCCGATCACGAAGTTGGTGTTGCAGAACAGCGGCAGGCCCTTGGCCCAGGGCTGCGCGTCGACGGGGTAGAAGTCGACCGCGTGGGCGTCCGGGGCCGCGCCGAGTGGGAGGAGGGCCAGCACGACGACGGCCGCGCACAGGCGCGCGAGCCGGCCGAGCAATCTGCTGACGGACATGAGGGTACGTGGTCCTTCCGGAGCGGTGGTCGTTCGTCGGGATCGCACGAGCGCCCGGGCCGGGCACGTGCAGCCCGGAGCCGGGCCCGGGGGAGGACGGGCCCGGCTCCGGAGCGCGGGGTTGGGGTCAGCACCTGTCCGGCACGCCGTCGATCCAGTTGGTGACGTTGTCGATGAAGTAGCTCGCTATGTAGCCGCGGCGGCCGTCGGCGGTACGCACCCACACCCAGTACGGGTTGCCCCCGACGACCTGGCCACCCACGGTCTGGCAGTAGACCCAGACCTGTGCGGGTGCGCTCACCGTGCCGTCCACGATGAAGCACTCCGTCACGGACGGCCACAGGTAGCACCCCTCGCCGCCCCGGCGCAGGTTGACGTCGGACGCCCAGACGCCGTACCAGCCCTCGCCGTGGCCGGAGGCGTGCGCCGTCCCGCCGGTCGCCAGGCCCAGGCCCGTCGTGGCCAGCAGGACGGCGCCGGCGGCCGCGGCGGACCGGCGGGTGAAGCGGCGGGCCATCCGCTGCAGGACGGAGGTGCCGCGCTCGTGCTCGGTCGCTTGTGACATGTCGTGCTCCTTCGAGAGAGGGTCGGGTTCGGGTGCGGACCGGCGCTCCGCCACGGCCGAGCGCCGACGTCCATCGAACGCCGCGGCGCACCGGAGTTCGAGGCACCGAGAGAATCGCCGGACAATCCGTGGCGGCCCGCCCCCCGGGGGGCGCCCCGCCGGCGCCTTCGGGCAATCGACGGACAATCCGCGGACAATTCCGCTCCCCCGCCTCCCGGGCCGGTTCTGTGCGCCGCGGGCCGGCGGACCGGGATCGTCGTCCACGGGCCGGGATCGCCGTCACCCGACAGGTCGGCCGGAGCACCCGGCGTAGTACGTGGTAGTGCGGGTTGACGCCCGCGACCGCACTCCGGGTTGACGATCCCGGCCTCCTTGGTCCCGGAACCGGTGCGCACACCCCGACCGAGGAGGACGGACCGGCTGAGCGCACCGAGCCCGTCGTCGCACCGCACCGATTCCGCCGCCGCCCGCTGCGTTGCTCCAGGTCAGCCGACGGGCCACGATTTCGGGGCCGGGCCGAACGCGAGCCTGCCGGCTCCCACGCACCCGCCGGCGAGGAGGGCGTCGGCCCCGCCGCCGATGGCGAATCCGATGCCGAACGGCACGAGCTTGCCGAGGACGAGGACCCCCTGCTTCGTCCCGTACTTCGTCACCCAGTGCTTCCCCAGAACGCGGTTGATCCGATGCAGCTTCTGCACGGGTACGTCGGCGACGATCCGCCGGGCCCAGTGCCGGGCCGTGCGATCGGTGCCCTTCGCGATGACCCGGCGGCCGCTCCCGCCGAGCATGAGCCCGAGTACGAGTGTCCGGCGGCGCTCGACCTCGTCGAGGGGGACTCCGTGGACGTCCGCGACCGAGAGCGCGAAGAGAGTGGTGAGCTCCATGGCGGTCAGGACTTCGCCCCCGGACATCGCCGCGGCCAGTGCCGTCCCGACCCCCGGGGCGGCGGCGAGGCCTCCGGTCGCGGCGCCCGCTGCGGCCCGGCCGGTGACGTACAAGCGCTCCAGCGTCCGGATCACCTACCCCGGTGTTGCCTCGTGCCGTCGGCGTCGGGCCCGGGTGATGTTCCTCTGCACCAGCCGGCCCTGGATCTCCACCGCCCCGTCCAGCAGGCCCAGAGCCAGTGCACCGAAGCCGGACCTGTCCGGGGCCGGCCCGATGTGGCTGCTCGCTGACATGTGCAACTCCTCGGTGACTGTGCCGCTTTGAGTCTCCCACCGATCACCGGGGGCCTTGACAGGGCTGGTGCAGCATGACCACACGCATGGCCGTGATCGTTCGCCGTGCTGTACCGGCGACGAGCTGAGCGCTCTTCGTCGGGCACGGCCGCCGTCGTCGCCGGGACCGACACCAGAGCCCTCCTCGGGCAACCTGCGCTGCGGCCGGGAGATCATGTTGGTTTCAGCGTGCGGTCCCGGGGTGCCTTTCGGGACACGGTCGAGTGGAACAGGTAAAAGGGATGAAGGTCGGGTTCGGGTGGAAGCTGCATGGGGACGGGCGTGCGCCGCGGCCCGGGGCCGTGGTGCGGCCGGACGAGCGGTTGTCGTGGGGGCGGACGGTCGGGCTCGGGGCGCAGCACGTGGTGGCCATGTTCGGGGCCACTTTTGTGGCACCCATTCTCATGGGGCTGGATCCGAACCTCGCGGTGATGCTGTCGGGTGTGGCAACGGTGTTCTTCCTGCTGGTGACGCAGGGCCGGATCCCGTCGTACCTGGGCTCCAGTCTGTCGTTCGTGGGCGTGGCCGCGGTGATCAAGTCGCAGGGCGGGGACACGGCGACGGTGACGGGTGCGCTGCTGGTGGCGGGTGCGGTGCTCGCGGCGTGCGGGGCGGTGGTGCAGGGGCTCGGGGCGAAGGTGGTGCACGCGGTGCTGCCGCCGGTGGTGACCGGTGCGGTGGTGATGCTGATCGGGTTCAATCTGGCACCGGTGGCGGCGGGGACGTACTGGCCGCAGGACCAGTGGACGGCGCTGCTGGTGATGGCGTTCACGGGGTTGGCGCTGGTGGTGTTGCGGGGGTTCTGGTCGCGGATCGCGATCTTCCTGGGACTGGTGTTCGGGTACGTGGTGTCGTGGCTGTTCGACCGGGTCTTCGGGAAGATCCACTCTCCGGTCGGCGGCGGGGCCGCGACGGAGCACTGGCGTCTGGACCTGTCGGGCGTGGGGAAGGCGGACTGGATCGGTCTGCCGTCGCTGCACGCGCCGAGCTTCCAGGCGTCCGCGGTGCTGGTGGCCCTGCCCGTGGTGGTGGCGCTGATCGCGGAGAACGCGGGGCACGTGAAGGCGGTTTCGGAGATGACGGGTGATCCGCTGGACGACCGGATGGGTGCCGCGATCATGGCGGACGGCACGGCGACGGTGCTGTCGACGGCGGTGGGTGGTCCGGCGACGACGACGTACGCGGAGAACATCGGCGTGATGGCGGCGACCCGGGTGTACTCGACGGCCGCGTACTGGTGCGCGGCCGGCTTCGCGATCCTGTTCGGCCTGTGCCCGAAGTTCGGCGCGGTCGTCGCGGCGATCCCGGGCGGGGTGCTGGGCGGGATCACGGTGGTGCTGTACGGCATGATCGGCCTGCTGGGCGCGCAGATCTGGATCCACAACAGGGTGGACCTCACCAATCCGCTGAACCTGGTGCCGGTCGCGGCCGGCGTCATCGTCGGCATCGGCAACGTGACGCTGAAGTTCAGCGACGACTTCGAGCTCGGCGGCATCGCCCTGGGCACCCTGATCGTACTGCTCGGCTATCACGGCCTGCGCGCCCTGGCCCCCGTCCACCTGAAGCACCCCCAGTCCGGGAGCGGCCCACTGCTGGACGAAGGCACCAGCGCCTACGACGACGACCGGGGGAAGGGGTGACGGACCTCGGCCGCACCCGCTGAACGCCACCGAGCCGGTGGTGCCGGAGCACCGGCCCCTGGCGGACTTCCCGGCCCGCAGCCCGGCTGCGGGCCGGGCCTGACGGCCTTCGATGCGGCCAGGGCGTCGATCCTGGCCCGTCGTGGCCGCCGTCCCCGGCGGGGTGCTCGGCGGCATCACCGTCATCCTGTACGGCATGATCGGCCTGCTCGGCGCCCAGATCCGGATCAAGTCCGGCGTCGACCTGCGCAACCCGCTGAACCTGGTCCCGGCCGCCGCGGGCATCATCATCGGCATCGGGAACGTCACCCTGGAGTTCACCGACACCTTCAGCCTCAGCGGCATCGCGCTGGGCACCCTGGTCGTCATCACCGGCTACCACGTGCTGCGCGCGCTCGCCCCCGCGCACCTCAGGACGCAGGAGCCGCTGCTGGACTCCGGCACCTCCTCCTACGACGCGGGCCCCGGCGACGGCCCCGGGGCACCGGGGGAGCGGGGCACCCGGTAGGGCGCGCGCCCGGGCCGCCCGGCGGCGTTGCCCGAAAGGGCCTCGCCCGGCCGGCCCGCTTGGCCTGACGGGACATCAGGTGGTCGAATCTCCGGTGCGGCCGGGCCGACCGGCCCGGCCGGGGTCCGCCCGGCCGCCCACCCACCGGGGAGAGGCATGTCCCTTCCGTCGCAGTACCGCAGGACCGCCGCCGGGGCCGTCGCGCTCGCCGCGCTCGCGGTCACCGGAGTCTCGGCGACCGCCGGCACCTCCGCCGCCGCGGCCGGCCAGGTCCTGTGGACCCCGAGCACCGCCGAGGGCCCGTCCTCCTTCGCCGCCGTCCAGTGCGCCCCCGGCAACCTCAAGGTCGTCCGGAGCGCGGCCAAGGGCGACGTCTGGCGGGCCTTCCAGGCCGCCGGCGAGGAGCGCTGCGAGACGCTGAGCCCCAACCTGAAGGAGGGCGAGACCTTCTTCCTCGGCTGGTCCTCCAAGCTCAACATCACGGACACCAACAGCCGCTACGTCTTCCAGCTCAAGTGTTCGCCGAGCGCCGGCACCGCGAACCACCCGATCGAGATCGACGCGACCAGTGGGCGCATCCGCCTCCAGGAGTGGGACACCGACCACGTCGCCCACACCCTCTGGACCGCGCCGACCGTCAACAACCAGTGGCACTCCTACGCCCTGAAGATCCGCCTCGGCCGTACCGACGGCACCATCGACTTCTGGTTCGACGGCGTCAAGCAGACCTTCACCACCGGCGCGGACACCTTCAGGGGCACCACCTGGGACGGGAACCGCAACTACCTCAAGTGGGGCTCCTACCACCAGTCCCCGGGCGGCGCGAGCAACACCTTCACCAGCCCCGTCATGGCGACCACCCTGGAGGCCGCCACCGCCGGCTCCTGACCCCCCTAACCTGCCGGAGCCCCCGCCCCGTGCGGGGGCCCGGCCCGTACGCTCGGGCCATGACACACATACCTGCGGTCCGCACACCGGGCCTGGCCGACCACCTGCGCGACAAGGGCGAGGCCATGCGCGACGCCGCCCGCCGCCGGCCGGACAGCGCGGACTGGGACGAGGAGGTCGGCGCGGTCTGCGTGGCCGACGACGCCACCGGGGTCCGCAAGGTCCGGGTGGGGGACTGGTCCCTCATCGGCGACGGCGGGCCCGACATCGGCGGCTTCGGGCTCGGTCCGTCCTCGCCGGAGCTGTTCTGCGCGGTCGTCAGCACCTGCCTGACGCACACCATCCTGTGCGTCGCCGCGCTCGACGGCGTCGCCCTGGACCGCGTCGAGGTCCGGGTGAGGGCGCGCAACAACGACGCCCGGTTCTTCGGCGTGCCGACCGACGCGCCCGCCGTCCCCTACGACCTGACCGCGGAGGTCGAGCTCGGCGGCGCGGCCGGACCGCAGGTCCTCGCCGAGCTGCTCGCCACCGCCGACGCCCGCTGCCCCATGCTGCGGCTGGTCCGCACCGGGCACACCGTCGCCGTCCGCCTCGCCGACGGCCTCCCCGCCGGCGCCTGAGCCGCGGGGGCCGAGCCGAGGGTACTGGGCTGTGGGTGCTGGGCTGTGGGGGGCTGGGCCACCGGGGCCGCCAGTCAGCCCTTCCCGCTGTCGCGGGCGGGAAGCCCCGCGGTCGACGCCCGGTTCCCGGTGGAGGAGGCGTAGCCGCGCCCGGCGGCGCGGGAACGCCCCGGCGGACGGTGTCCGCCGGGGCGTTCGGCGTCCTGCGGGAGGTTCCGGAGGATCAGCCGCGCGGAACGGCGCGGGTCCACCAGTAGCCCCAGTTGCCGCCGGCGTCGCGGTCGCGGTTCAGGTCGGCACCGATGGTGAAGGAGCGCGCGCCGATGGTGAACGCGTTGCCCTTCCGGTTGGTGATCTTCACCTTGTTGGCGAAGTCGTGGTCGCCGCCGAGGGACATCCACGGGGCCTGGCCGCCCTTCGGCGGGAACCAGGTGGTCCACACGTTGAAGTCGGTGCCGATGACGAACAGCTGCTTGGTGCCGTCGCTGAGGGTCACGTAGGTCTTGCCGTCGCCGTAGTCGCCGCCGCAGAAGAAGGCGCCGCCGCTGGCGTTGCAGGTCTTGGGCCTGGGCACCGGCTGGGCCGTGTCACGGTCGCCCGCGGCCACGGCCGGGGAGGCGCCCAGGGCGAGGGCGGTCAGCGTGGCGAGGGCCACGGCGGCGGTCTTGATCCTGCTCATCGGTACTCCTGAAAGGGCTGTGGCAAGGGGGAGGCGCGGGCCGTTCACCGGCCCGCGGACAGCCTTGGGCAGGGTGTGACGGAGCGTCAACGCGTGCCCCGGACCCGTGCCCCCGGTGCCGGCCGCCGGTGCCTGTAGAGGCATGGATCGCGGAATCGGTGAACCGTGCGCCCCCGGGCGGCGCGGGGCGGCGACGGTCCCGGGCCGGCGGGCGGTGAGCTTGACTCCCCTGCGATGATGAACAAACTAAGGTAAGGCTTACCTAATAAAATGTCGCAGGGTTCCGGGCGCGGCTCGCCGCGGCCCGGTCCCCGCGAACGATCGATCAGTCGGAAGGACCACCATGGCGCGAGATGACAGCCCGGCCGAGCGCGGAGGCGGTGTCGCGGACCTCGTCGGGGTCGGGTTCGGCCCGGCCAACCTGGCCCTGGCCATCGCGGTCGACGACCACAACCGGCGCAGCCCGGAGCGGCCGGTCCGGGCCCGGTTCCTGGAGCGGCAGGAACGGTTCGGCTGGCACCGCGGCATGCTGTTGGACGGCGCGACCATGCAGGTGTCCTTCCTCAAGGACCTCGTGACGCTGCGGGACCCGCGAAGCCGGTTCACCTTCCTCTCCTACCTGGAGGGCCAGGGGCGGCTCGCGGACTTCATCAACCTCCGGACCTTCCACCCGACGCGGCGGGAGTTCCACGGCTACTTCGAGTGGTGCGCCGCGCAGTTCGCGGGGATCACCGCGTACGGGCGGCAGGCCGTCGGGGTCCGGCCGGTGGAGTCGGACGGCAGGGTCGGCGAGGTGGAGGTCGTCTCGGAGCCGGCCGGCGGCGGGGCGGGCGGCCGGGAGGCCGTCCGGGCCCGCAACCTGGTCATAGGGACCGGGCTGACCCCGCGCCTGCCCGCCGGGGTGGAGGCGGGCGAGCGGGTGTGGCACACCCGTGACCTGCTGCTCCGCGCGCCCGCTCTGGCGGGCCGGGCCGACGCGCTGCGGCACCGCCGGATCGCCGTGGTCGGCGCGGGCCAGTCGGCCGCGGAGGCGGTCGAGTACCTGCACCGGACCTTCCCGGAGGCGGAGATCTGCGCCGTGCTGACGCGGTACGGCTACAGTCCGGCCGACGACAGCCCGTTCGCCAACCGGATCTTCGACCCGTCCGCCGTCGACGAGTTCTACCGGGCCCCCGAGGAGGCGAAGCGGGCCCTGCTGGACCACCACGCCAACACGAACTACGCCGTGGTGGACCGGGACCTGATCGAGCAGCTCTACCGGGTGGTCTACGACGAGAAGGTGGCGGGCCGGGAGCGGCTGCGGGTCCTGAACGCCACCCGGCTGACCGGGGTGGAGCACGACGCGGACGGCGCGCGGGCGGTGGTGCGCTCGCTGACGACCGGCGAGGAGCGGGTGCTCGACTGCGACGCGGTCGTCCTGGCGACCGGGTACGCGCACGTCGACCCCCACGCGCTGCTGGGGCCGCTGGCGGCGTCCTGCCTGACCGACGGGCAGGGGCGGCTGCGGGTGGACCGGGACCACCGGGTGCTGACGGAAAATCGGGTGGAGGTCGGGATCTACCTCCAGGGCGGGACGGAGCACACCCACGGCCTGACCTCTTCGCTGCTGTCCACGCTGGCCGTCCGCTCCGGCGAGATCTGCGACTCGCTGCTGCTGCGGCAGGCCGGGCGGACGCTGCGGGGGGAGGGGGCCGTGCGGGCCGGCCACTGAGCGGCCCGGGCCGCCGGGGAGGACGCCGACGCGTACCTCCCCGGCGG
>NZ_JBHJRC010000293.1:0-10524 GCF_042261735.1 Kitasatospora sp. NPDC056327
CACGGGCTCCCGGCCCGTGCGGCCGCCGACCGACCAGCAGGTCTTCGGCCGGGCCCCGGTAACCGGTGCCCGCGAGCGCCTCGACGAGTCCGGCCGCAAGCATGGGGAAACGACTCGACACGGCCCGGCCGCCGTCCGGCGGCCTCGCGCTCCCGCTCACCGTAGCGCTCCCGCGCGCGGCGTGTCAGCGCAAACGGCCTTCCGGGGCACGTGAGTTCGTCACCGAACCCGGAGCGGCCACCGTCCGGGCCGGCCGGCGGCGGCCCGGCGGACCGGCCCCGGCCGCCTCCCGGCGGGCGCACGCCGCTCCCCCGCCGGACCGGCGGAGCTTCCCGCGGCCGGTCCGTCCGCACGCGAATACCCGTCCGGACGATCCGTTCCCGGTCAAACGGCCGTCACGCTTCCGCTTTTTCAGAACGACTTCACGCAGCCGCAACAGAACGAGCTTTCTTCGCGACCGACCGGGTGCTAGCCTCACTTCAATCTCGCGCCGCTTGAACCACCCTTTACCCGGGTGATTCACCGCCGGAAAAACATCGGACCGCCATGCACGCCACCCCGTTTCGGTATTCCTGAAAGGGTTCAGCATGTCCGCTTCCGTCTCCGCCCCCGCCACCTCCACCGGCCCCGGCCTGATCGCGGCCCGGCCGATCGTCGGCCTGCTCACCGACTTCGGCCTCGTCGACGACGCCGTCGGCATCTGCAAGGGGATGGTGCTCAGCATCGCCCCCCACGCCAACATCGTCGACGTCACGCACGACGTCACACCGTTCGACATCTACGAGGCGGGCCTCTACATCCGGGACTCCTTCCGGTACTTCCCGTCCGACGCGGTCTTCGCCTGCGTCACCTTCCCGCACACCGGGGTCCAGGACAACGCGATCGGGCTGCGCACGCCCCAGGGGCACACCTACTTCGCCCCGAACAACGGACTGCTCACCCGGATCGTCCGGGAGGCCGGCGTCGCCGAGGTCCGCCGGATCACCGCCGACAAGGTCCGCCGGCCCGTCGTCGACCCGACGTTCTACGGGCGCGACATCGTCATTTCCGCCGCCGCGCACATCGCCAACGGAGTACCTTTCGGCGAGATCGGCGAGGAAATCGACGCCGCCGACATCACCCTTCTGGAGGTCGCCGAGCCGACCGTCGACGGCGACTGGATAATCGGCGAGGTCGCGATCCTCGACAAGAACTACGGAAACGTCTGGACGAGCATCACCCGGGAATTCCTGGACTCCCGGGGAATCGCCTTCGACGCCGAGCTGGAGATCGAGATCGGCGACTCCCGGCTCACCACCCCGCTGCGCCGCACCTTCGGCGAGGCCGGTGACGTGGGCGCGCCGCTGGCCTACATCGCCAGCCGCGACCAGCTCGGACTCGCCCTCAACCAGGGCGACTTCGCCGCCCGGTACGGTGTCGAGCGCGGCCACACGGTCCGCGTGAAGGCCCGCTGAGTCCACCGTGCGCGCGCAGGGGTACGCATTCGCACTGCTGACCGCCGCCTTCTTCGGCGCCGGCGCCGTGCTGGCCAACCGGGTGACCCGTGAGATCGACCCGCTGCTGACCACCGAACTCAACCTGACGATCGGCGCCGTGCTGCTCGCGGCCCATCTGACGGTGCGGCGCCGGCCGCTGGTCCCGCGCGGCCTCACCGGCCGGGAGTGGGCCACGCTCGGCTTCGTCTCGGTGATCGGCACGGGCCTCTCGCTGGCCCTGGTGATCAGCGGGCTGAGCCGGACCAGCCCGGTCAACGGCGGTTTCCTCATCCAGCTCCAGGGTCCGGCGGCCGTCCTGGCCTCCGTCCTGCTGCTCGGCGACCGGCTGCGCGGGCGACAGTCGGCCGGCCTCGCGGTCACCCTGGCCGGAGGGGTGCTGGTGGTGCTGCGCGAACCCGGCGCGGGGTTCACCGCCGTCGGCGCGGGTGACGCCCTGGTGCTGGCCGGCGCCGTGCTGGCCGGCCTCGCCTTCCTGCCCGCCAAGTCGCTGATGGCCAAGGTGCCACCGCTGCAACTGGCCCTGTGGCGGCTCGTCCCGGCGGCGGTCGTGCTGCTGCCGGTCCTGCTGCTCACTCCCGGTCCGCTGCGGTGGCACCCGACGGCCGGCACGCTCTGGCTCCAACTCCTGCTCGCCGTAACGAACTTCTGCCTCGCCTACGTCACCCTGCACCTGGCGCTGGAGCGGCTGCGGCCCTGGGAGACGGCGAGCGTGCTCCAACTGGAGCCGGCCTTCACGGTGGTCGTCGCCCTGCTCGCGCTGAGCCTGGCGCCCACCTGGCTGCAACTGGTGGGCGGGGCGCTGATGATCGGCGGCGGACTGCTCGCCAACCGGCCCGCGCCCGCCGCCGCGCCGACCACCCCGGCACCCGAACCGACACCGGGATCGAAACCGGAACCGGCGCCGGCCCCCGTGGCCGCCGCCGTCCACGACCACCCGTCGACACCGGACGCCGGCGACCCGCCGCCGTCCGTTCCCCTCACCCGACCCGCCTACCAGAACAGCCGAGGTACCACCCCATGAAGGCGATCCGCGTCCACAGCCACGGCGGCCCCGAGCAACTCCGGGTCGACGAGGTGCCGGTGACCGATCCCGCCGCCGGCGAGATCCGCATCCGCACCGAGGTCATCGGCGTCAACTACGTCGACGTCTACCACCGGCAGGGGGTCTTCCCCGTCGCCCTGCCGTTCGTGCCGGGCATGGACGCCGTCGGCACCGTGGACGCGGTCGGCCCCGGGGTCACCGAGGTGACCGTCGGGGAGCGCGTCGCCTACGGCGAAGTCCCGGGCGCGTACGCCGAGTTCGTCAACGTCCCGGTCCGGCTGGCGACCGCCGTCCCGGACGGCATCGCGTCCGGGACGGCCGCCGCCGCGATGCTCCAGGGGCTCACCGCGCACTACCTCGCCCACGACGCCCACCCGATCGCCGAGGGCCAGGTCGTCGTGGTGCACGCCGCGGCCGGCGGGGTCGGGCAGTTCCTCGTCCAGTTCGCCAAGCGGGCGGGCGCCCACGTCATCGGCACCGTGTCGACCGACGAGAAGGCCGAACTGGTCCACGGCCTGGGCGCCGACGCCGTCGTCCGCTACGACCGGGAGAACTTCCGCGAGGCGGTCCACCGGATCACCGACGGCGCGGGTGCCGACGCGGTCTACGACTCGGTCGGCAAGGACACCTTCCTCGACGGCCTCGACTCGCTGCGCCCGCGCGGCACCCTGGTCGTCTACGGCCGGGCCAGCGGCACGCCCGACCCGGTCGACCCGTTCACGCTGGTCCAGAAGGGCTCGCTGAAGCTCACCTGGCCCAGCCTCACCCACCACGTCCTCACCCGTGAGGAGTTCACCGCCCGCACCGACGACCTGTTCGCGGGGCTCCTCGACGGCAGCCTGCGCGCCCGGATCGACCGGGAGTACGGCTTCGCCGAGGCACCCGCCGCGCACGCCCGCCTGGAGGGCCGCGCGAGCCTCGGCAAGATCCTGCTGCGCCACGCGTAGCGCCCCGGAACCCCGCGCCCGAACCCGGAACCCCGGGCCCGCACCCCGGGCCCGGCACCGACGACCCGACACCCGCCGCCCCACCGACCGACGCCCCGCCGGACTCCGCCTTCGCCGGCGGGGCGTCACCCCCGACGCACGACCGGAGAAAGGTCCTGAGCACGACCCGAAGCACGGGAGGACATCACCCATGGCTCCCCATTCCCCCGGTCCCACCGCCCGCCACCGCCGGATCGCCGTCGTCGGCGCCGGCCCGCGCGGCCTGTCCGTCCTCGAACGGCTGCTGGCCAACGAACGGTCCCGCCCGTCGGCCGCCGCGCTCACCGTCCACCTCGTCGACCCCTTCCCGCCCGGCGCCGGCCGGGTCTGGCGCACCAACCAGTCCCGTCTGCTGCTGATGAACACGGTGGCCTCGCAGGTCACCGTCTACACCGACCCCAGCGTCCTGATCGACGGCCCCGTCGAGGAGGGCCCGAGCCTCTACCAGTGGGCCAGGTCGACCGTCCCGCACGGCGCCCCCGGCGAATACGACGAGCCGGTGCGCGCCGAGGCCCGCTCCCTCACCCCCGACGCCTACCCGACCCGTGCCTTCTACGGCCGCTACCTGCGGGACGTCTACCGCCGGGTGCGCGCCGCCGCCCCGGCGCACTGCCGGATCGTCGAGCACCGCACCCGCGCCGTCCGGCTGACCGACTCCGACCTGCCGCCCGGCAACGCCCAGGTGCTGGTGCTCGCCAACGGCCGCCGGATCGCCGACCTGGACGCGGTGGTGCTCGCCCTCGGCCACCTGCCGACCGCCCCGACGCCCGCCGAGCGTTCCCTGACCAGGGCCGCCGCCGCGCACGGTCTCGTCCACCTGCCGCCCGCCAACCCGGCCGACCTCGACCTCGCCGCCCTGCTGCCCGGCCGCCCCGTCGTGGTCCGGGGCCTGGGCCTGAACTTCTTCGACCACCTCGCACTGCTCACCCGCGGCCGCGGCGGCCGGTTCGCCGAACGCGACGGCCGGCTCGTCTACCACCCCTCCGGGCAGGAGCCGCTGATCCTGGCCGGCTCCCGGCGCGGCGTGCCGTACCACGCCCGGGGCGAGAACGAGAAGGGCGCGCACGGCCGCTACCTCCCCCGGCTGCTCACCGAGGAGTACGTCGCCCGGCTGCGCGAACGGTCCGCCGACGGCCGCCCGGTGCGTTTCGCCCGGGACCTCTGGCCGCTGGTCGCCCGCGAGGTCGAGTCGGTCTACTACGCGACCCTGCTCGCGGCCGCCGGCCGCCCGGAGGACGGCGCCCGCCTCGCCGAGGAGTACCTCGCCGCCGGCGGCCTCCCGACCGGCGGCGACCCGGCCGTCCCCGGCGCCTTCCCGGTCTCCGGCCCCGACGCCGCCGACCTCTGCGCGGCCGTCCTCGACCGCCACCGGATCCCCGCCGGACAGCGCTGGGACTGGTACGCGCTCGCCCACCCGTACGCGGGCCGGCGCTTCGCCTCCCGCCCCGAGCACCGCGCGTGGGTCCTGGCCCGGCTGGAGCGCGACGCCGCCGACGCCCGGGCCGGCAACGTCGGCGGCCCCCTCAAGGCCGCCCTGGACGTCCTGCGGGACCTCCGCAACGAGATCCGGCTGGCGGTCGACCACGGCGGCATCGAGGGCTCCTCCTACCGCGACGACCTGGAGCACTGGTACACCCCGCTGAACGCCTTCCTGTCCATCGGCCCGCCGGCCTCCCGGATCGACGAGCTGCGCGCGCTGGTCGAGGCCGGGGTGGTCGAACTGCTCGGCCCGGACGTCCGGATCGCCCTCGACCCGCGCGGCCGGCAGCCCGCCTTCACCGCGCACTCGCCCGCGATCGACGCCCCGCCGCTGCGCGCCGCCGTCCTGGTCGAGGCCCGGCTGCCCGAGCCGGACCTGCGGCGCACCGGCGACCGGCTGCTGCGCGGGCTGGTCGACGGAGGGCAGGCCGGCGTCTACCGGATCCCGGACGCGACCGGCACCGGGTACGAGACGGGCGGGCTGGCGGTCACCGGGCGCCCGTACCGGATGCTCGACGCGGACGGCCGGGCGCACCCTCGCCGCTTCGCCTACGGGGTCCCGACCGAGGCGGTGCACTGGGTGACCGCGGCGGGCATCCGCCCGGGCGTGAACTCGGTGACCCTGGGCGACTCGGACGCCATCGCCCGGGCCGTCCTGGCCCTGCACCCGCTGCGCCCGGCCGTGGCGGTCGTCCCGGCCCGGCGCCGCGCGGTCGGTGCCGCCGTCCGGCCCGGCTGATGCCGGACGGGGCCCCGGCACGCCCCGGGGCCCCCGCACACCCCCGCACACCCCGGGACCCCGGCCCGGTCCGGCGACGCACGCCGGGCCGGGTCCGGCGCTCCCGGACGAATCGCGGTGCCCTCACGGTCAATCCGCCGTGCCGGAGCGGTTCTAGCGTTGCGGCGTACCGCAGCCGCCGCGCTGCCGACCAGCACGACAGGAAGAAGAGAAGCACCATGCCGTTCATCACCGTCGGCCAGGAGAACTCCGCCCCGATCGACCTCCACTACGAGGACCAGGGCTCCGGGCAGCCGGTCGTCCTCATCCACGGCTTCCCGCTGAACGGGCACTCCTGGGAGCGCCAGAGCGCCGCCCTGCTCGACGCCGGCCACCGGGTCATCACCTACGACCGCCGCGGCTTCGGGCAGTCCTCGCAGCCGGCCACCGGCTACGACTACGACACCTTCGCCGCCGACCTCGACACCGTGCTGCGGACCCTGGACGTCCGGGACGCGGTGCTGGTCGGCTTCTCGATGGGCACCGGCGAGGTCGCCCGCTACGTGTCCGCCTTCGGCTCCGAGCGGGTCTCCAAGGTCGCCTTCCTGGCCTCCCTGGAGCCCTGGCTGCTCAAGACCGACGAGAACCCGGACGGCGTCGCCCCCAAGGAGTTCTTCGACGGCGTCGTCGCCGCGGTGAAGGCCGACCGCTTCGCCTACTACCGCGACTTCTTCCACGACTTCTACAACCTGGACGAGAACCTCGGCAGCCGGATCAGCGAGGAGGCGGTGCGCAACAGCTGGAACGTCGCCGCCTCGGGCGGCGCGTACGCCGCCTCGGCCGCGCCCTCCGCCTGGTACACCGACTTCCGGGCCGACATCGCCCGCATCGACGTGCCGGCCCTGATCCTGCACGGCACCGGTGACCGCATCCTGCCGATCGAGAACACCGCGCGGCCCTTCCACAAGGCGCTGCCGTCGGCCGACTACGTCGAGATCGAGGGCGCCCCGCACGGCCTGCTGTGGACCCACGCCCATGAGGTGAACACGGCGCTGCTCGCCTTCCTGGCGAAGTGAGCCGCGGGCGCCCGCGCCCGCCCCTCCGCAGCCCGGCCCGCGCCTGCGGAGCCCCGGTCCTCCCCGTCCCAGCGGACGGCGGAGGGCCGGGGCTCCGCCGTGTCCGGGCCCTCCGCGGGGCCCGCGGCGGCGGTGCGCTACCAGGTCGAAGAGCGTGCGCTCTGGGCAAATCCCCTGCCCGGTAAAGGACTTAGCGTTCTTCCAGGCGGCCGGAAGGAGCCGGGCCGAACGGTCCGGACCCGCCCGCCGCCCCGCCGCCGCGGGCACCCCGCAGCGGCCCGCACCCATCAGAGGAGGATGCCGAGGTGCCTGCAATGCCTGTCGGCGGGCTGGTTCCCCGCGCCGTCGAGGACGCCACCGGACACACCGTCGGGAACGCCGACGTCGTCGTCCGCAACGCGAGGATCCACACCGGGGACGCCCGCCGCCCGCAGGCCGGCGCCCTCGCCATCCGCAACGGCGCGATCACCACCGTCGGCGACGACGCCGACGTCGCCCCGCTGGTCGGACCGTCCACCACCGTGGTGGACGCGCTCGGCCGGCGGGTGGTGCCCGGCCTCAACGACTCGCACCTGCACGTCATCCGCGGCGGCCTCAACTACGTGCTGGAGCTGCGCTGGGACGGCGTGACCTCGCTGCGCCAGGGTCTGGCGATGCTGCGCGAGCAGGCCGCCCGGACCCCGAAGGGCCAGTGGGTGCGGGTGGTCGGCGGCTGGTCGGCCGAGCAGTTCGCCGAGCGCCGGCTGCCGACCCCCGCCGAGCTGAACGAGGCCGCGCCGGACACCCCGGTGTTCGTGCTGCACCTCTACCAGTCGGCGATCCTCAACCGGGCCGCGCTGCGGGCCGCCGGCTACGGCGCCGGCACCCCGAACCCCCCGGGCGGCACCATCGTCCGGGGCCGCACCGGCGAGCCCAACGGGATGCTGCTGGCCGCGCCCGGCGCGCTGGTCCTCTACTCGACGCTCGCCAAGGCTCCCGCCCTGGCCCCCGAGGAGCGCAAGACCTCCACCCGGCACTTCCTGCGCGAGCTCAACCGCTTCGGGCTGACCTCCGCGATCGACGCGGCCGGCGGCTTCCAGAACTTCCCCGAGAACTACGCCACGGTCACCGAACTCGCCCGCGAGGGCCTGCTCCCGCTGCGCATCGCCTACCACCTGTTCCCGCAGACCGCGGGCCAGGAGCTGGACGACCTCGGGCGCTGGATCGAGGCGGTCCGCCCCGGCGACGGCGACGCGTGGCTGCGGCTCAACGGCGCCGGCGAGAACCTCACCTGGGCCGCCGCCGACTTCGAGAACTTCGCCGAACCGCGCCCCGAACTCGGGCCCTACGAGGGCGAGTTCGAGAAGGCGGTGCGCATGCTCATGGAGCACGGCTGGGGCTTCCGGCTGCACGCGACCTACGACGAGACGATCCGCCGCGACCTGGCCGTCTTCGAGAAGCTCGCCGCCGAGGGCCTCTTCCCGGCCGGGAACCGATGGCTGTTCGACCACGCGGAGACCGTCTCCCGGGAGAGCCTGGACCGGATCGCGGTGCTCGGCGGCGCGCTCTCCGTGCAGAACCGGCTCTCCTTCCAGGGCGAGGTGTTCGCCCGCCGCTACGGCACCGGCGCCGCCGCCGACGCCCCGCCGCTGCGCGCGATGCTGGACCGCGGCCTGACCGTCGCCGCCGGCACCGACGCCACCCGGGTCTCCTCCTACAACCCCTGGGTCGCCCTGCACTGGCTGGTCTCCGGCCGCACGGTCGGCGGTCTGGCGCTGCGCCCGCCGCAGAACCGGGTGGACCGGGCGACCGCGCTCGCGATGTACACCACGGCGGGCGCCGCGCTCACCGGCGAGCAGGACGTCAAGGGCGTGCTGGGCCCGGGCTTCTACGGCGACCTGGCGGTGCTGTCCGACGACTTCTTCGCGGTGCCCGAGGCGGAGATCCCGTTCATCGAGTCGCTGCTGACGGTGGTCGGCGGCCGGATCGTGCACGCCGCGGCCGAGTACGAGGGGATGGACGAGGAACTCCCGCCCGTCACCCCCGACTGGAGCCCGGTGGCCCGCTTCGGCGGCTACCAGGCCTCCACCACCGGCCCCGGCGTCCCCGGCGTTCCGGGCGCCTCGGGCGCGCGCCAGGCGGAACTGCTCGGCGAGGTCGTCGCCGAGTCCGAGCTGCACCGCCGCTGGCGGACCGCCCGCGGCCACGCCACCGGACCGCAGCCGTCGTTCGACCCCTGCTTCGTCCTCTGACACCCCGGCGCCGCCCTCCCCGCGGCGTCCCCCGACTTCCGCCACGGACCGCCGTGCGCGGAGCTTCCCATGCACCCGTCCCGAAAGGACACCCCGTGTTCGACGCCACCCGGGTCAGCGCCACCCCCAGCCCCGACCTGCTGACCCCCGACAACTCCGTCGTCCTCTTCGTGGACCACCAGCCGCAGATGTTCTTCGGCACCGGCAGCGGCGACCGCACCTCGATCATCAACGCCACCGTCGGCCTCGCCAAGGCCGCCAGGGCCTTCGACGTGCCGGCCGTGCTCACCACCGTCGCCGCCGGGTCCTTCTCCGGCCCGCTGCTCCCGCAGCTCGCCGAGGTGTTCCCCGGCCAGGACGTCATCGACCGCACCAGCATGAACGCCTGGGAGGACGAGGCGCTCGTCGAGGCGGTGCGGGCCACCGGCCGCGGCAAGGTCGTCATCGCCGGTCTGTGGACCGAGGTCTGCCTGGTCCTGCCCGTGCTGTCGATGCTCGACCAGGGCTACGAGGTCTACGTCGTCACCGACGCCTCGGGCGGTGTCTCCCCGCAGGCCCACGAGCACGCGATCCAGCGGATGACCCAGGCCGGCGCGGTGCCGGTGACCTGGGTGCAGGTGCTGCTGGAGCTGCAGCGCGACTGGGCCCGCCAGGAGACCTACGGCGCCGTCATGGAGATCGTCAAGGCGCACGCCGGCGCCTACGGCCTCGGCGTCGTCTACGCGCAGGCGGTCATCGGCGAGCACGCCGCGGGCTGACCCGGCCCCGCGCCGGTGACCAGGACCAGGACAGGAACCAGGAGCAGGAACGGAACACGATGGATACCGGACTGTTGGTCCTGCGCGCGGTGGTGGGCCTGCTCATCGCCGGGCACGGGGTGCAGAAGGTGAGCTTCCGCCTCGGCGGGAACGGCCTGGCGGGAGGGACGGCGGAGTTCCGCCACGACGGGTTCCGCGGCGGGACGCTCACCGCGCTCGCCGCCGGCGCCGGGCAGATCGGCTCGGGCCTGTTCCTGGCCCTGGGCGCCCTCACCCCGCTGGCGGCCATGGTCGCCATGGGCGTGATGACGGTCGCGCTGACCGTCAAGCTGCCGCACGGCCTCTGGGTGCAGAACGACGGCTACGAGTACCCGCTGGTGCTGGTCGTCACGGCCGGCTCGCTCGCGCTCACCGGCCCCGGCCGGTGGTCCGTCGACCGGTTCCTGGGCGACGCGGCGGGCCTGACCGCCTGGCCGCTCCGGCTGTCGCTCGCCGCGGTCGTCCTCGGCCCGGCCAGCGGGCTGCTCACCCGGGCGGTGCTGCACCGTCCGGAGCCCGCGGCGACGACCGGAGGACCGCCGGCCGGGTGAGCCGCACCGGCCCGGGTGCGGGAGAGGGCCGCCCGCCGGCGGGTGGGGCGGGGGCCCCCCCCGCGCGGCCGGGCCCCCCCCCCGGGGCGGGGGGGGGGCGGGGGGGGCCCCCGGCCCCCCCCCCCCCCCCCCCCCCCCCCCCCCGCCC
>NZ_JBHJRC010000294.1:0-10474 GCF_042261735.1 Kitasatospora sp. NPDC056327
CGGGACGACGGCCACCACGGCGGCGGATCCGGGGGCGTACGGGGCCGGGCCGGTGTCCGGTCAGTACGACGTCCGCGCCGCCCCGCGGGACGCCAGCTTCGGCCCGTAGGGCGCCGCGTCCAGCCAGGCCCCGGCCCGTTGGCCGACCACGGCCACCGCCGCGGCCGCCCGCCGGCGCAGCCACACCGACGGCCGGTGGGCCAGCATGTGCTCCAGGGCGACGCTCGCACAGGCCCGGTTGTACTCGGCCGCCTCCTTGCGCTCCCGGGCGAAGCGGGCGACCGCCGCCGCGGCCGACTCCGGGGTGCCGGCCGACAGCGCCTCACGGACCGCCTGCACCGCCCGGACCGCGTCCGGGATGCTGGAGTTCATCCCGCGCGCGCCGAACGGCGCGAACAGGTGGGCCGCCTCCCCGGTCAGCAGCACCCGGTGGTGGGTGTCGGTGAACCGGGCGGCCACCTGCTGGGCGAACCGGTACGTCGACACCCAGCGCACCCGCTCGCCGTACGCCGCGGGGAGCACCCGGGGGATCCAGCGGCGCAGGCCCTCGGGGGAGGTGAACCGCTCCGGGGCGTCGTTGAGCAGCAGGTTGAGGTCGACCCGCCAGCCGCCGGCGAACGGGACGATCAGCACGTTCCGGCCGCCGACCGCCGGGTGGTTGTAGTGGAAGACCCGCTCCCGCGGCACCGGGTTGGCGGGGTCGTCGTCGAGGTCGACCACCACGAAGGTGTTCTCCGAGCGCGGCCCCTCCAGCGGGCTGCCGATCGCGGCGCGCAGCGGCGAGCGCGAGCCGTCCGCCGCGATCACGTAGTCCGCCTCCCAGCCGCGGCCCAGGGAGTCCGTCAGCCGGACCCCGTCCGGCGCGGACACGGCGGAGGCGACCTCGACGCCCCAGTGGAACCGCACGCCGGCCTTCCGGCAGGCGGCGGCCATCATGTCCTCCGTCTGCACCTGCGGCAGGCTGGTGAACGGTGGCAGGCCGTCGCGGCCGACCTGCGGGTAGGTCCGGGTGTAGATCTCCTTGCCCGCCCAGTAGGACCGCTTGGTCGCCCACATCACGCCCCGGCCGGCCACCTCGTGCCCGAGGCCGGGGCTGAGCCGCTCCAGCTCGCGCAGCGAGGCGCCGTGCAGGTAGGCGGCCCGGCTGCCGGGCCGGACCGTGTCGGCGGTGCGCCGGTCCAGGACGGTGGCCGGGAGTCCGGCGGCGCGCAGGGCCAGCGCGGCGCTGAGCCCGGACGGGCCGGCGCCGACGACCAGCACCCGGTTCCCTGCGGTCGGCTGCTCGTCGTTGCTGCTCACGGGCGTTCCTTCGCCAGGTGGAGGATCTCGGAGTCGAACAGGACGATGCGGGCGTCGACGCCACCGGTCAGGGCGGCGTGCCAGAGCGCGGTGCGGATGCCCGTGCCCTCGCGGCGCAGCACCACCTCGTCGGCGGCGGTGGACAGCCGCAGGTAGTCGCCGGCCCGGCGGGTGACCATCCCGGCGGCCTCGGCGGTGCGGACCACGGGGACGAACTCGGGTACGTCCAGCACGTACAGGGCGAGCGTCACGACTCCTGCACCTCCGTGTCCTTCCGGATGAGTTCGGCCTTCCGCTGCCACATCGCGTGCACGGACGGCTCGGGGGACTCCGCCACGTCGACGAGCGCCCGCAGCGTCAGCTCGGCGTCCCTGGCGTCGATGCCGGACATGGTGCGCAGCGGCCTGGTGATCTCCAGCTGGAGGCCGTTGGGGTCGTCGAAGTAGATCGACTCGATCAGCTCGTGCGCCAGCGGCGGGGTGACCCGCACGCCGTGCGCCTTGAGCCGGTCCCGCCAGGCGAGCAGTTCCTCCTCGGTCTCGACGTGGAAGGCGACGTGCCGGGAGCGGTGCATGAGGTCGCTCGGGGCCTCCTCCTCCGGCAGGCCGAAGTAGTAGAAGAAGGCGATCCGGTTGCCCCGGCCGAGGTCGAAGAAGAAGTGGACGAAGTCCGGGTAGTCCTCGGTGACCCAGCCGGTCGCGGTGATCGCGTGGACCAGCGGCAGCCCCAGCGCCCCGGTGTAGAACTCGTGGGTGGCGCGCGGCTTCCACGTGACGAAGGCGAGGTGGTCGACTCCGTCGACCCGCAGGCCGGACCGGCCGGCCTGCGGGCGGGTGGACGGTGTTGCGGTTGCCAAAGCTCCTCCTGGAGTCCGGATGCCAGAGGTGGGCGACGGGGCGCCGCCGCCGGGAGCTACGCGGCCCCGGGGTCCTTGCTGTGCAGACCCGAGAACGCGATGAGCGCACCGGCGAGCAGTGCCACCCCGCCGGCCACCAGCGCCCAGCGGGTGCCGTCGGCGCTGGATGACGAGAGGTCGAGGATCACGCCCAGGACGGCGACCCCGAGCGAGGCGCCGACCTGACGGGCGGAGTTGAGCGTGCCGGCGCCCATGCCGGCGAGCTCGGTCGGGACGGTGCTCGCGACCCCGGCGACCAGGGCGGGCAGGGCGAAGGAGACGCCGAAGCCGAACGCGAGCAGGCCGATCACCGTGGCCACCAGGGCGACGGGGCCGTCACCGGTGAACGGGGCCTGGACCAGCGCGCCGACGCCCATCAGGACGAAGCCGGTGGTGGCCGGGCGGCGCGGGCCGATCCGGCCGACCAGACGGCCGGTGAAGATGGGGTTGAACGCGGTGGGCAGGGTGAGCGGGAGGAAGGCGAGGCCGGCCGTCACCGGGGAGTAGCCGCGGCCGTCCTGGAAGTACAGGGACAGCACGAACAGCAGGCCGGAGAGGCCGAAGTTGGCGAGCAGGCCGGCCGCGACGGCGGACGAGAAGCCGCGGTTGCGGAACATCCGCAGCGGGAGCATCGCGGAGTCGCCGGCCCGCAGTTCGGCACCGGTGAAGACGGCCGCGGCGACGACGGTGACCGCGAAGGCGGTCAGGACGCCACCCGCCGTCCAGCCCTTGTCGGGGCCCTCGATCAGCGCGTACACCAGGGCGGCCAGCGCGATCACGCCGGACAGCTGGCCGGTCAGGTCGAGCCCGCTGCGCTGCTTGAGCGCCGTCTCCGGGGCCAGCTTGACGGTGATGACGAAACTGGCCAGCGCCAGCGGCACGTTGATGAGGAAGATGGCGCGCCATCCGACGGTGTCGGTGAGCACGCCGCCGACGACCGGGCCGGCGGCGAGCGCCGCACCGGTGATCGCGGCCCAGGACCCGACGGCGCGGGCGCGCTCGGCGGGCACGGTGTAGGCGTTGGTGATCACCGCGAGCGAGGCCGGGAGCAGCAGCGCCCCGGCGGCGCCCAGGGCCAGCCGCAGGGTGATCAGCGCGGAGAGCGTCGTCGCGAAGGCCGAGACGCCGGACAGCACGCCGAAGCCGACCAGGCCCCAGAGGAACACCCGCCGTCCGCCGAACCGGTCGGAGAGCCAGCCGGCGGTGAGCAGCAGGGCGGCGAAGGTGATGGTGTAGCCGTTGGTGACCCACTGCAGGCCGCTCAGACCGACGTCCAGGTAGTCGGCGATCGCGGGCAGTGCCACCGAGACGATGGTCATGTCCAGCAGGACCATGAAGTAGCCGAGGGAGAGGCCGATCAGCAGGGCGCGGGAGGGTTTGGCGGGGGTGTCCGGTGTGACGGCGGACTCGGGTGCGGCCTCGGTGGCCATGTCGGTGCTCCTAGGGGTGGGGATCGCGTGGAGATCCGCGGCCTCAACCGTGCTGACGGGAGGCGGGCGTTGCAGCCATTCAACCGGACCCGAAGTGCGAGGTGGCGCTGGTGACGACGGGAATGCTCTATGAGTACCATCGGCTCGGCCGATGGATCGTCAGAAGGGGCCTGAGCCGATGGAATTACGTCACTTACGGACGTTCGAGGCGGTGGCCCGGACCCTGAGCGTCACACAGGCGGCCAGGGAGCTCCACTACGCGCAGTCCAGCGTCAGCGATCAGATCCAGGCGCTGGAGCGCGAACTGGGTGTGGACCTGCTCGACCGCTCCCAGCGCCGGGTCCGGCTGACCGCGCAGGGCGCGGTGCTGTCGGAGTACACCGACCGGATCCTCACCCTGCTGGAGGAGGCCCGGTTCGCGGTCGCCCGGCCCAACACCGAGCTGGCGGTCGGGGTGCTGGAGACGGTGGGCCTGCACATGCTGCCCGAGGTGCTCTCGACCTACCGCTCGCAGTACCCCCAGACCCGGGTGCGGGTCGGTCAGCACAACCGCGGCGAGCTGTACGGCGCCGTCCGCCGGGGCGAGCTGGACATCTGTCTGACCTTCGGTGACCCGCCGGCCGACGCCGGTCTGCGGGCGGAGACCCTGGCCGAGGAGCCGCTCGTGGTCATCGTGCCGCCGGGGCACCACCTGGCCGAGCGGCGCCGGGTGGACCTCGCGGAGCTCGCCGTCGAACCGTTCCTGGCCACCGAGCAGGGGTGCGGCTTCCGGGCGATGTTCGACGGCGCGTTCGGCGGGGTGGGGCGCAAGGAGCCCGTCACGGAGGTCTCGGGCATCGGGACGCTCGGCGCGTGCGTGGCGGCCGGCATGGGGCTCGGACTGCTGCCGCTGGTGTCGGTGCGGGCCCAGGCCGACCGGGGGGAGGTGTGCCTGGTGGAGATCGGGGACACCCGGCTGAGCACCGCGGTGACCATGACGTGGCTGGAGCGCAACTCGGCGAACCCCAATCTGATCGGTTTCCAGGCCGTGCTCCGCGCGCAGCTGGCGGCCTGAGCGCCGGCTCCGGTCCCCGGTCACCGCCGGGCCTCGCCGGGCGCGGGCACCGGGATCGCGGCCAGCCGGGCGCGGGCGATCTTGCCGGTGACGGTCGTCGGCAGCCGGTCCAGCAGGACCAGCTGTTCGGGCAGTTTGTAGGTGGCCAGCCCCTTGCGGGACAGGTGGCTGGTCACCTCCTCCAGCGTCAGGGCGGCGCCCTCGCGGAGCACGGCCAGCAGGCAGGAGCGCTGGCCCAGCCGGGGGTCCGGCCGGGCGACCACCGCGTGCTGGGTCAGCTGCGGCAGGTCGTTCAGCAGTTCCTCGACCTCCAGCGCGCTGAACTTCAGGCCCCCGCGGTTGATCAGCTCGTCGGCGCGGCCCCGGTAGCCGACCGTGCCGTCGGCGTTCAGGGCGGCGAGGTCGCCGGAGCGCAGCCAGCCGTCGGGGGTGAGGGCGGCCCGGGTGAGTTCCGGAGCGCCGTGGTAGCCGCGGAACATGTAGGGGCTGCGGTACTGGAGTTCACCGGTGACGCCGTGGCCGGCCGGGGCGCCGTCCGGGTCCAGCACCCTGACCTCCCCGCCGGAGACCGGCCGGCCGATGGTGGCCGCCGCCTCGGGCGGGTCGTGGGGGCGCAGGTACGTGCCGGCGCCGATCTCGGTCATGCCCCACTGCACGATGAGGCGGGCACCGAGGTGCCGGCGGACGGCCTCGGCCAGCTCGCGGGGGACGGGAGCGCCGCCGGTGCGCACCTCGCGCAGCGCGGGCGGCGCCGGAGTGCCGCCGTCGCCCGCCGGGCCGCCGGTCAGCAGCGCCATGAGGTCGCGCAGCTGGGCCGGGACGGCGAAGGCGGCGGTGGCTCCGGCGGAGCGCAGGGCGTCCAGGAACCGCCGGGCGTCCCAGCCGTCGAAGAGACCGACGCCCCCGCCGGTGACCAGGGCGGTGTGCACCGAGAGCAGGCCGAAGGCGTGGCTGAGCGGGCTCGCGGAGACGATCGTGTCGGTGGGGCCGAGCCCGCCGTCCGCGGCGACGGCCGCCGCGTTGCCGAGCAGGCTGCCGTGGGTGTGCACGCAGAGCTTGGGGCGCCGTGAGGTCGTCCCGGAGGAGGCGAGCAGCATCAGCGGGGTGCCCGGGTCCCGAGGGGGAGCGGGCAGGCCGGCCGCCGGTGGTGCGGCCCCGTCCAGGAGTTCGGCCGAGTCCGGCAGTCCGGCCGGGAGCGGCGCTCCGTCCGGGCCCGCGGGCACTGCGCCGGAGAGCCACACCCGCCGCAGCGAGGCGCACCGGCCGCGCAGTGCCAGCACGTCCGCGGTGCGGTCGTGGCCGCGGTGGGAGGCCCGGGCGACCAGCCCGGCGGCGCCGGCCTGGTCGACCAGTGACCGCACCTCGTGCGGCCCGTAGGCGCAGTGGAGGGGCAGCAGCAGGACACCGAGCCGGGCGGTGGCCGCGTGCAGCACCACCAGCTCCCAGCTGTTCGGCAGCTGGACCGCCAGCACCTCGCCGGCCCGCAGCCCGTGCCGGTGCAGGACCGCGGCCGTCCGCTCGGAGCGGACCAGCAGGTCGTGCCAGCCGAACCGGTGGCCGCCGTCGAGCACGGCGGGCGCGGTACGTGCGGCCGCGGCCTGTTCCAGGGCCTCGGTGAACGCGGGGAAAGTCGTTGACGATTCCACCAGTGGGGCGGTCACAAGGTCCTCCGTCTGCGAGAGAACGAGCGGTCATTGCTTTGCCGGCTTGGATTCTGGGCGACGGTCCGCCGGATCGTCCAGCACTCCCCGATAAGGAATCCCAATCCGGCGGCGGGGGCCCGGCCGCAATAAGGAATCCCTATGTCGGGTCACCCCGGCGGGTTCCTCCGGGATTTCCGGCGGATTTCGTTCGTCGCGGCCGATGCGGTTCATCGCCCGGACCGAACGGACGGCCGTTTCCGGGGCCGGGGCCGGGCCGGCCGGCCCTTCCTAGGTAAGGGATCTCAATACAGCGGGGCCTTCCGGGGAGGGTTCTCCCTGCTTCCGCACCCGTTCCGACCCGCCGGCCGGGCCGGCCCGCCGTTCGGTCCTGCCGATCCGGATCATCGCGAAAGCCGAACGTCCGCTTTCGCCGGGTGCCGCCGGAAGGCCGTTCTCCGAGGTGGGGCCGGGTGGGGCGGGACGGGAATTGGGAAATGTCCGCTCCGGCCGGGCCCCGTGGGGGCTTGCCGGTCCGGGCCGGACTGCTCCAGACTCTCGACCGGCCCGAAAAGAGGAGGTTCCCGATGTCGGTGGTCCACCCTTCCGGCGAAACGAATGCCCGGCTCAGATCGGGCGAAGGAATTCCCGCGGACAATGCATTTTCCGGCACGGATCTGCGGCAGCTGGACGAGGCGGTCCGGGACGCCCGGCTCGCCTCCACCGCCGCGGCGGCCACGCTCCTGGCCCCGGTCGAGGCGGGCGGCGAGGCCACCGCGCTGACCGAGCGGAACTGCCTCTTCGACCACTGCGGGGTCCTGCTGTTCCCGCGGACCGTCGGCGCGGGCCTGCGCTACCTGGAGCGCCGGGGCCTGGCCCCGCTGCCGACCGTCCCGAGCACGGTGGTCCGCCGCCGGCTGGGCGAGCGCTACGGCCTCGACCCGGCGGACTGCGAGGTCCACATCACCCGGCTGCGGATGAACCTGCCGGACGGGCGGCGGCACGCCGCGGTCGAGGTCTTCCTCTTCCCGCGCGACAGCCCCGGCTTCGACCGGCGGATCGCGGAGTCCGAGGCCGCCCACGGCTTCGAGCAGCACACCGCGTTCGTGGTGGGCCGCCCCGGCGAACCGCTGCTGGCCGGACTCGTCTCCGCCTGGCGCACCGAGGCCGGCCTGCTCTGGGAGGGCGGCGGGCACAACCCCCACGAGGGCGGCCCGGACGGCTCGACCGTCATGTACTTCGTCCGCGAGCACGGCCGGCCGGCCCGGCGGCGCCGGTTCGAACTGCACTGTCCCGGTGACCTCGGCGACTTCATGGACCGGATCCCGCAGGAGACCGAGGCCGTCCGCCGCGCCTACGCCGAGTGGCGGCTCGCCGGCCTGGAGATCCCCGCCTGACGCGGATCCGTCCGCCCGGATCCGTCCGCCCGCCCGGGGCGTCCCGGGTCCCGCTCCTCCCGGCGCCGTCGCACCGGTCGCCGTCGCACCGGTCGCCGTCCCACCCAGCTCAGTCCCACCCAGCTCCGTCCCACCGAGGTCCGCCCGTTCGAAGAAGCCTCCACCACGTCACCTTCGGGAGAACCCTGTGCTGCGCACCGACACGCTGAGCCCCCGGAACCTGCCACTGACCGCCGAGCTGCACTCCTACCTCCTCCACCACGGCAGGATGACCCCCGACCCGGTCCTCGCCGAGCTGATCGAGCGGACCCGGGAGGCCGTCCCGGACCAGGCGCACATGACCGTCGCGCCCGAGGAGGGCGCCCTGCTCTCCTTCCTGGTCCGGCTGCTGGGTGCCACCGACATCGTCGAAGTGGGCACCTTCACCGGCTACTCCTCGCTCTGCCTGGCCCGCGCCCTGCCCGCCGGCGGCTCCCTCGTCACCTGTGACGTCTCCGCCGAGTGGACCTCCCTGGCCCGCGAGTTCTGGCAGCGGGCCGGCGTGGACGACCGGATCGAACTGCGGCTCGGCCCGGCGCTGGAGACACTGCGCGCGCTGCCCGCCGAACCGCACCTCGACCTCGCCTTCATCGACGCCGACAAGCCCGGCTACATCGGCTACTGGGACGAGCTGGTCCCGCGCCTGCGCCCCGGCGCGCTGCTGCTGGTCGACAACACCCTCTTCAACGGCGAGGTGGTCCACGAGCACCCCGCCGAGAAGCCCGCCGCCGTCCGGGCGTTCAACGAGCACGCCCGCCGCGACGGCCGCGTCGAGCTGGTCATGCTGCCCCTCGCGGACGGCCTGACCATGGCCCGCCGGCTGCCGGACACCGCGGCCGCGGCCTGATGGCCGCCGCCGACCGCAGAACGCCCGCACCGCAGCACCGGCCCCGACCGGACGGAGGACGAACGTGACCGGGGTGACCCGAACCGGCTACCCGCCGCCCGCGCTGACCGTCGAACGGCCCCTCACCGGCCTCGGTGAGGAGTGGCCCTGGGACGTCGGCGCCGCCGAGCAGCAGCCCGACTGGCGCGACCCCGTCCGGGCGGCCGCCGTGCGCGCCGAACTCGCGCGGATGCCCGGCCTGGTGACCTCGGAGGAGGTCCGCCAGCTGCGCACCCTGCTGGCCGAGGCCGCGGCGGGCGGCCACCAGGTCGTCCAGGCCGGCGACTGCGCCGAGGACCCGGCCGAGTGCGAGCCGTCCACGATCCTGCGCAAGGCCGGGCTGCTCGACGCCCTGGCCGGCGTGATGACGGTCGGCACCGGCCGGCCGGTCCTGCGGATCGGACGCATCGCCGGACAGTTCGCCAAGCCGCGCAGCGCCACCACCGAGGTCGTCGACGGACGTGAACTGCCGGTCTACCGCGGCCACCTGGTCAACGGTCCGGAGCCGACGCCCGAGGCCCGCCGGGCCGACCCGCAGCGGATGCTGGACTGCTACCACGCCGCGCTGTCCGCCGTCACCCAGCTGCGCCGGCGCACCAGCGCCTGGGCCCCGCCCTCCGGCGCCGCGGTGTGGACCAGTCACGAGGCGCTCGTCCTCGACTACGAGCTGCCGCTGCTGCGGCGGACCGAGTCCGGCGACATCCTGCTCGCCTCCACCCACCTGCCGTGGATCGGCGAGCGCACCCGCCACCCGGACGGCCCGCACGCGATGATGCTGGCCCAGGTGGCCAACCCGGTCGCGTGCAAGATCGGCCCGACGGTCCGGCCGCGCGAACTGCTCGCGCTGTGCGCCCGGCTGGACCCGGCCCGCGAGCCCGGCCGGCTCACCCTGATCGCCCGGATGGGCGCCCGGGCCGCGGGCTCCGTGCTGCCGCCGCTGGTCGCCGCGGTCCGGGACGCCGGCCACCCGGTGGTCTGGCTCTGCGACCCGATGCACGGCAACACCGTGAAGGCGCCGTCCGGGGCGAAGGTCCGTGCCGTGCGGACCCTCGTCGCCGAGGTGCGGGCCTTCCAGGAGGCGGTCGCCGGGGCCGGCGCCGTCCCCGCCGGGCTGCACCTGGAGACCACGCCCCACGACGTCGCCGAGTGCGTCTGGTCCGACCCGGCGGAGGCCGGGACCGGGACGTCCTCCGGCCCGGCGTCGCACTGCGACCCCCGCCTCAACCCGGCCCAGGCCGTCGAGGTGGTCCGTGCGTGGACGGCCGAGCCGTCCGCCCGCAACGCCGCTGTCCACTCCGGTGGCCGGCGGTGAAGTCCAACCCTGATGCCCACCTGTGATGTTCATCCGTGAGGAAGGGAACCAACCCATGAGTGAGACGGTCATCCGCACCGAGGACGGCACCATCGCGATGGTCAACGTCTTCGAGGTCGAGCCGGAGAAGCAGCAGGAGCTCGCCGAGGTGATGAGCGAGGGCGCCGAGAAGTTCATCCGGCACCGCCCCGGATGCATCTCGGTGAACATCCTGACCAGCACCGACGGCAAGCGCCTGCTCTACTTCGCCCAGTGGCGCAGCAAGGCCGACATCAAGGCCACCATGGCCGACCCGGACGTCCAGGTCTACCGGGACAAGGCCGCCGCGCTCGCCAAGCCGGACCCGCACGCCTACACGGTGTTCGCCGTGCACCACCCCGACGCCGAGGACGCCGCCCAGGAGGGCTGATCCGGACCGGGGTCCCCGCCCCGCCCGGGGGGGGCCCCCGGGCCGGGGGGGGCCCCCCCCCAAAAAGACCGGACCCGACCCCCCCAAAACCCGCCGGGGGGGTCGCCAAAGGG
>NZ_JBHJRC010000295.1:0-10393 GCF_042261735.1 Kitasatospora sp. NPDC056327
GACCCGCGGGTCCGGCCGGCGACCGCCGGGGTCACGCGGGTCAGGCGCCCGTCGGGGCCGGGTCGCGGGGCGGGGTGGCCTCCGGGTCCGGGGAGGACGGGTGGGGGGCGGGCCGGGCGAGGCGGGCCGGCCACCAGACCCGGTCGCCGAGGTCGCGGACCAGGGCGGGCACCAGCAGTGATCGGACCAGCAGGGTGTCCAGCAGCACGCCGAAGGCCACGATGAAGGCGATCTGGGCGAGGAAGGCCAGCGGGATCACCCCGAGCGCGGCGAAGGTCGCGGCCAGCACCACACCCGCCGAGGTGATCACCCCGCCGGTCGCGGTGAGCCCGCGCAGCACGCCCTCCCGGGTGCCGGAGCGCAGCGACTCCTCACGGACCCGGGTCATCAGGAAGATGTTGTAGTCGACCCCGAGCGCGACCAGGAACACGTACCCGTACAGCGGCACGGACGGGTCCACGGCGGAGAACCCGAAGACGTGCGGGAAGACGATCGCGCTCACGCCGAGGGTCGCCAGGTAGGAGAGCGCGACCGTGGCGACCAGCAGCACCGGGGCGACCAGGGAGCGCAGCAGCAGGACGAGCACGGCGAGCACGCACAGCAGCACCACCGGGGTGATCACGGTGCGGTCGCGGGCGGCGGTGGTCCGGGTGTCCTCCTGCTGGGCGGTGTAGCCGCCGACCAGGGCCCGGGCGTCCGGCACGGCGTGCACGGCCTCGCGCAGCCGGTGGACGGTGGCGATCGCCTCGTCGCTGTCGGCCGGGTCGGTGAGCGTCGCCTCCAGGCGGACCAGGCCGTCGACGACCAGGGGCGGGCCGCCCGGCGCCCCGGCGGTGGTGGCGCGCACGCCGGCCACGCCGGGGACGGCGGCGGCGGCCTCGGTGACGGCCGCCGACCGGTCGGCGGCGGCGATCACCACGGCGGGGTTGCCGCTGCCGCCGGGGAAGTGCGCGGAGAGCAGCCGCTGGCCGGCCGCCGAGGGCTGGGCCTTGACGAACAGCTCGCTCTGCGGGACGCCACCGGCGTCCAGCGCCGGGGCGAACGCGGCCAGCGCCGCCAGCACGGCCAGGCTGGCCGCCCACAGGGCGCGCGGGCGGCGGGCGACCAGGGCGGCGGTCCGGGCCCAGACGGCGTGCACCGGGGCGCGGCCGTCCGCGGCGGGCCTGGCCGGCCAGTAGGCGGCGCGGCCGGCCAGCACGAGCGCGGCGGGCAGGAAGGTGAGCGCCGAGAGGACCGCGCAGGCGATGCCGATGGCGCCGACCGGGCCGAGCGCCCGGTTGTTGGTGAGGTCGGAGAGCAGCAGGACCAGCAGGCCGAGCCCGACGGTGGCGCCGGAGGCGGTGACCGGTTCGACGGACTGCCGCCAGGCGGTGCGCATGGCGGCGAAGCGGTCGCCGTGCAGGTGGAGCTCCTCCCGGAAGCGGGCGGAGAGCAGCAGGCCGTAGTCGGTGGCGGCGCCGATGACGAGGATCGACAGCAGGCCCTGGATCTGGCCGTCGACGGTGACCAGGCCGTGGTCGGCGAGCAGGTAGACCAGGGCGCAGGCGATGCCGAGGGCGAAGACGGCGCCGAGGATCACCAGCAGGGGCAGCAGCACGGCCCGGTAGACGGCGAGCAGGATCAGCAGGACGACGCCGAGCGCGACGCCCAGCAGCAGACCGTCGATGCCGGCGAACGCCCCGCCCAGGTCGGCGAGGATGGCGGCCGGTCCGGCCAGGCCGACGGTGGTGTCGGGGACGCGCTCGGCGAGACCCCGGACGGCGCTCAGGGTGTCGGCGGTCTCCCGGCCGAGGTCGGCGCGCAGCTGGACGACGCCCTGGAGGGCGCGGCCGTCCGCGGCGGGGACGGCCGGCGAGGCGTGCCCGGTCGCGCCGGGCAGTGCGGCGGCGTCGCGCAGGGCCTGGTCGGCGGCGGCGCGGCGGCTGTCGTCGACGGGGCCCGTGCGGCTCTCCCAGACGATCACGACCGGCAGGGTGTCGCCGGCCCGGAAGTCCTCGCCGAGGCGGGCGGCCTCGGTGGACTCGGCGCTGCGGGGCAGGAAGGCGGCGCGGTCGTTGGTGGCGACCTCGCCGAGCCGGCCCGCGTAGGAGCCGAAGGCGCCGCCGAGGCCGAGCCAGACGATCAGCAGGGCGAGCGGGACCAGCAGGCGGGCGCGGCGGCGGGCGGGCCGGGCGGACGGCGGTTCGGGCGACGCCGGGGAGGGCGGAGCGACGGGGGGACGGTCTGCGGGCATGACGGAGTGCCCTCCGGGCTGGGACGGGGTGGCGGACTCCCGGGATCATATCTCTCGATGCTCAAGAGACTTGACGGGTGGAGAGACCCCCGGGCGGGACGGCGGCCGGCGCGGAGGCCCGGACCGGCGGCCGGGCGGGGCTCCGGGCGAGCAGTCCGGCCACCGAGAGCGCACCCCAGGCGACCGAGACGGTGACCGCCATCACCCGGTGCCGCCGGGCCGGGAGGGCGGTGGCGAGCAGCGCGGCGTCGCCGAGGTCGGAGGCGATCCGCAGGGCGGTCGCGGTGCGCAGCGCGGCGTCGTTCGGGGCGAGGGCCATGGCGAGGCCGCAGGCGGCGTCGCGCAGGGCGAGCGGGCGCAGGCAGGCGGCCACCGGCGCGGGCACCGATCCGTCCGGGGCGGTCAGGCCCGACGGGCGGGCGAGCAGCGCGGGGCGGCGGGCGACGGCGAGCCCGTAGACGGCGGTGGCGGCGCCGGTGAGGCGCAGCAGGTTGCGGTGCACGGCGGTGGTCTCCCGGGCGGACGGGGCGGCGGACAGCGGGCGGGCGGGCCCGCCCCAGTCTGCCGCCGCGCCGCGTCCGGGGCGCGGCGAATCCCCGGGACGTGCCGAATCCCCCGGGACGTGCGGACGGCCCACCGGTCCCGCACCGGTGGGCCGTCGGCACGCTGCCCGCGGACCGTCAGGAGACGCGCTTGATCTGCCAGGCGTTGTTGTTGAGGCTCGGAACGGCGGAGTAGCGGCAGCTGCTGTTGTAGAAGGACGAGAGCTGAACCCAGCCGGTCGGCTGGTACGTCGACGCGCAGACCGTGAGCGTGGTGCCGACCGGCAGCCCCGCGATGTCCTTGATCTGCTTCTTGTTGGGATTGAAGGTCGAGCCGCAGCTCAGGTCGTTCCACCACTGGACGTCGACCCAGCCGGTCGGGGTGAGCTGGCTGCTGCAGACGTTCAGGGTGTCGCCGGGGGCGGCCTGCGCGGTGGTCGTGGCGGTCATGGTGAGCGCGGCGGCGGCACAGCCGAGCGCCAGGGCGGCGGCGCGAAGACGGGACACGGGGCGGCTCCTTCCGCGGCGCGGTCGTTCCGCGCCGGTCACCCATTCCTATCGGCGGCCCGACGGCAGCGGACAGTGACTTTCCGGTCCGGTGCGCCGCCTCCCGCGTCGCGTTCGCACCTGTTGACAGTACGCGGTCGCACTTGTTTCCGGCATATGCCCGAGGAAGCTGCCCGGTCCCCGCGGACGCGGACGTCCGGCCCGCCCGCGCCCCCGGAGCGGGAGGTGCGGACGGGCCGGACGGCGCGGGCCGGGCGGGCGCCCGGGAACGGTCAGCCGGTGATCGGCCGGACGTCCAGGCGGATGTGGTCGACGGCCCAGAACCAGTTGTTCCCGGCGTCGTACATCCGGAACTTCAGCGTCACGCTGCGGGCGCCCGCCGGAACGGCGAACTGCTTGGTGACGAAGGCGTTCTGGACGTCCTTGCCGGCGTTGTCGTTGCCGGTGGCGTCGGAGCTGTAGAAGACCAGCCGGGTCTCGGCGCCGTTGTCGAAGACCGCGGTGACCGCCGCCTTCTGCGGCGCCTCCTGCCGGTAGTGCGAGTCGAAGCCCAGGTGCAGGGTGGTGGTGCCGGCCGGGACGGGCACGGCGGGCGAGACCAGGGTCGAGTCGAACACGCCCTTCTTGGACGGCGAGCCGGTGTCGTCCCAGTCGTCCGGGTCGGCGACGGCCAGGACGCCGAGGCCCCGGGTGAAGTTGCCGCGGTCCTGGCCGGCCGGGCTCGACCACTCGCGCTTGGTGTGGAAGGTCCAGCCCTGGAGGCGGGTGGTGCCCTGCGGCATGCCGGGCGCGTTGACGACCGACCAGCCCTGCGGGGCCTGCGGCGTCCAGCCGAGCACCCCGGCGACCGGCTGGAGGGCGCCGGCCAGGGACTCGAAGTCCTCGCCCAGCAGGTGGCCGGCCATCACCGGCGCGGTCCGGGCGGCGATCTCGCCGTCGGCGACGGCGAAGCGGTCGCCCGCCAGCGCGCGGGCGGTGACCAGGACGCGGTGGGTGGCGCCGTCCGGCAGCTGGGCCGGCGGGGTGACGTCCCACTCGGCGGTGGCGGTGGCGCCGGCGGCGAGGGAGGCGGGCGGGGCGGTGACGGCGGCGACCGTCCACCCGGCCGGGACGACCGGCTGGGCCTCGACCGCGCTCAGCGCGGCGGTCGCGGTGAACCGGGCGGTGACCCGCGCCGGGCGGCCGGGCAGCAGGATCGCCTCGTCGATGGTGGTGGAGGCGGCCTTGAGCGCGACGTCCAGCGCCAGCGGATCGGCGAGGCCCATCGCCGGGTCGGTGAGCAGGTGCTCGCCGTCCCAGGGGAAGCGGCCGGCGATCCGGCGGCGGAAGCCGAGCTCGCCGCGCACGCCCACCGCGACGTCGTACCAGCCCTCCGGGCCGACCTTGACGTTGACGGTCCTGTCGTCGCCCGCCGCGACCCGGACCTCGCGCAGCCCGTCGCCGTAGGCGAGGTCGCCGACCAGGAAGGTCTGGGCGGTGCGCGAGCGGTTGATCACGTCCACCTCCAGCACCTTGCCGTTCCTCTCCTCCGAGAGCGAGATCTCGTAGGGCGCGTCGACGGTGCCGCGCAGGTGCCACAGGGCGCCGTTGGGGCCGTGCACCCGCAGGTCGTAGCCGTCCCGGCCGACCGTCCAGACGTCGGAGAGCCGGGACTTGGCGCCGACGGTGTAGTGGCGCGGCGGGGTGCCCGGCTCCGGGTAGACCGCGAAGACGGCGCCCTGCTTGCCCTGGTTGATGAAGTCGACGGTCAGCTGGTCGCCCTTGAGGCGGGGCTTGACGATCAGGTTGTACGGGGCGGGGCGGGCGGCCCGGGTGCCGCGCTCCTGCTGCGGGAAGACCTGCGGGTTCGGCACGGTGGGCGCGGGCAGCTTGCCGGTGTCGGTGACCTTCTGGCGGTTGCCGCTGGTGTCCGGCAGTTCGGGCCAGCGCGGGTCGCGGCCGGAGAAGTCGAAGACGTTGGTGAGGTCGCCGCAGACCGAGCGCCGCCAGGGGCTGATGTTGGGCTCCTGGATGCCGAACCGCTGCTCCAGGAAGCGCAGCACCGAGGTGTGGTCGTAGACGGTGGAGTCGACGACGCCGCCGCGGGTCCACGGCGAGACGACGATCATCGGCACCCGCACGCCCAGGCCCATCGGGTAGGGGCCGGAGACCAGGGTCTCGCCGGCGGGCAGGGTGTCGGACCAGGTGAGCGAGCCGTCGGCGGCCCGGACCCGGTACCTGCCGTCCTGACTCACCACCCGGTGGTAGGTGGAGCCGCCCTTGCCGACCCGGACGACGACCTCGCCGTCGACCGGCACGGTGGACTTGCCGCGGCCGGTGGCGAGCGGCGGGACGGGCGGCAGCTGGTGGTCCATGAAGCCGCCGTGCTCGTCGTAGTTGAGGATGAAGACGGTCTTCTGCCAGACCTCGGGCCGCGCCGCCAGCGCCGCCAGGAGCCGGGCGGTGAGGTGCTCGCCGTTCGGCGGCGCGTAGTTGGCGTGCTCGGAGAGCGCGGCGGGGGCGACGATCCAGGAGACCTGCGGGAGCGTGTCGGCCTGGACGTCGGCGGCGAAGGCCTCGACCAGGGCGTCGCCCATCGCGAAGGGGTCGTTCTTCTTCGCCGGGTCGCCGACCGCCCGCATGCCGCGCTCGTACAGCGGCTCACCGGGCCTGGCCTTGACGAAGGGGGCGAACCAGGCGAGCGCGTTGTCGTCGAAGTTGTCGAGCGCCTGGTAGGTCTTCCAGCTGACGCCGGCCTTCTCCAGTCGCTCGGCGTAGGTGGTCCACTCGTAGCCGCCGGGGATCTCGGTGTTGTCGGTCACCGGGGTGTCCCGGACGGTGCCGCCACTGGTGCCCGTCATGAAGTGGTCGCGGTTGGTGTTGGTGTTGCACTGCACCGACGCGTAGTAGGCGTCACAGGTGGTGAAGACCGTGGCGAGCGCGTGGTAGAAGGGCATGTCGGCGCTCTCGTAGTAGCCCTGGCCGAGCCAGCCGCCGGAGCGGCGGGTGACCGAGCCGTCGGCGAGGCCGTCGTTCCACGCCTTCATCGAGTCGACGAAGCCGAACGCGGGGGCACCCTGCTGGTAGGCGTTGGTGTGCGCGGCGTTCATCGGGAAGGGCAGCAGGTAGCCCTCCTTGCGCCCCGGGTCGGGCTGGTGGAAGACGGAGCGGCCGTTGACGCCGCGCACCGCGGTCCGGTCTCCGAAGCCACGGACGCCGGCCTGGGTGCCGAAGTAGTGGTCGAAGGCGCGGTTCTCCTGCATGAACACCACGACGTGCTCGATGTCCGCCAGGCGGCCGGGGCGGGCGGGGGCGGCGAGCGCCTCGCGCACGCTGAGCGGGAGGGCGGACAGCACGGCGGCCGCCGCCGCGCCACCGAGCAGGGTGCGGCGCGACAGTTCGGGCTTCGGACTCATCGGGGGTGACTCCTTGTACACAGCGGGGGCAGTCGGACGCTTCGGTCCAGACCCGTTATGTGTACGGCCCCCAGATGGACGGCAGCGGCGGGTTCGATGGCGCTTCGATGACGGACAGTGAACCCAGAGCTGTACAGACAACTTGCCCCTTCCGGCCTCCCGCCGCCGACCCCGGCCGGACGGCCGCCCCCGGGCGCCCCGGCGGCCGCTCCAGGCTCCCCGGGGCAACCGGTAGTTGACGAACCGTCGGCAGGCTCCGGCCAGGTCGTGGACAAGCCTTGACGAGGCATGGGGTCTGTGGAAATCTCTCGGCAGGTTGAGGCCAATGATCTTCGAACGGGGGAGAGGATCGGATCGCCTGACGCATCAGGGGGGACACCTGGGAGTCGGGTCCGGCCATGCCTCGGCGTACTGCCGACCGGTCCGCGGGGCGGGCCGGCCACCCTTCGGCAACCGCGCCGTCCGACCGCGCCGTGCCGCGTCGACGCAGCCACGGCCACCGCTCGGACGGGTGCCCCGCAGCTCCGTCTCCGACTCCCGAATCGAGCACAGCATGTCCGACCCCCTCACCCGGCCCGACCCTGCCCCCGCCCCGGGCGAACCCGCGGGAGCGCCGGACGCCCCGGGGCCCGCCTCCCCCGCCCAGCACGGGATCTGGCTGACCAGCCGGCTCACCCACGTGCCCGAGGTCTTCCACCTCGCCCTGCGGCTCGACTTCGACCGGATCGACACCGACGCCCTGGCCCGCGCCGTCGCCGTGACCGCGGCCCGGCACCCGGCGCTCGGCGCCACCCTGGTCGAGCGCGACGGCGCGGTCCACCGGGTCCCGGCCGGGCCGACGCCCGCGCTCCGGGTCCTGGACACGGCCGCCGACACCGGCGAGGCCCTCGCCAAACGGCTCGCCGAGGAGCTCTCCCTCCCCTTCGACCTCGCCACCGGGCCGCTCGCCCGGTTCACCCTGCACCACCGGGCGGACGGGGGCGCCGAACTTCTGGTGGTCGCCCACCACGCGGTGTTCGACGGCACCTCCAAGGACGTGCTCGCCGCCGACCTCGCCGCCGCGTACTCCGCCGCCCTGACCGGGACCGCGCCGACCGGCACCGTGCCCGCCGCGGACGCCCCGGCCCCGGACGCCGCACTCGTCGGGCGGGCCGCCGCGTTCCACGGCCCCCGCTGGGCCGCCGCCACCGAGCCGGTGCTGCCCGGCGGCGCGCGGGCCACCACCGACGCCGGCCCCGGCGAGGCCGTCACCTGGCGCCTCGACGGCCCCGGCCGGGCCGAGCTGGAAGCCGCCGCCCGGGACGTCGGGGTCACCGTCTTCGAGTTCCTGCTCGCCGCCCTGCACGGCCTGCTGCACCGCTACGGCGGCGAGGCCGTCCCGGTCTCCGTGCCCTTCTCCACCCGGCTCCCCGAGCAGCGCGGCGCGATCGGCCCCTTCGTCAACGAGCTGCCGGTGTACGCCCCGGCCGGCATCGACGAGCGGACCCCGTTCACCCGCTACGCCCACGCGGTGCGCGCCGAGCTGCGCCCGGTCTCCGAGCTGCGGGCCGTCCCCTTCGGAAGCGCCGTGCCGGGACTCACCCCCCGCGCCGGGCTCGCCCCGGTCTCCTTCGGCTACCGCCGCCGGACCACCCCGGAGCCGGTCTTCCCCGGCAGCACCACCCGGGTCGACTGGGCGGTCTTCCACGGCGCCGCCCGCAACACCCTGCACCTGCAGGCCGTCGCGGACCAGACGGCGGTCGAGTTCTCCCTCCAGTACGACCCCGCCGTCCTCGCCCCGGCCGCCGCCCGGCGGATCTCCGGCCACTTCGCCACCCTGCTCGCCGGCGCCGCGGCCGAGCCGGGCACCGCCCTGGGCGACCTGCCGCTGCTCGACGCGGACGAGCTGCGCCTCGTGACCACCGACTGGAACGCCACCGGGCAGGCCTACCCGGCCGACCGGACCGTGCTCGACCTGGTCCGCGAGCGGGCCGCCGCCACCCCGGACGCGCCCGCCCTGGTGGCCGGCGACGAGCGGCTCAGCTACCGCGAACTCCTCGGCCGGGCCGACCGGCTGGCGAACGCGCTCACCGCCGCCGGCATCGGCCGGGACGACCTGGTCGGCCTGCACCTCGCCCGCACCGCCGAACTGCCGGCCGCACTGCTCGCCGTGCACGCCGTCGGCGCCGCCTACCTCCCGCTGGACCCGGGCTACCCGGCCGAGCGGCTGGCCTTCGTGCTGGCCGACTCCGGCGCCGCCCTGCTGCTGGCCGACCGTGACCCGGCTCCCGAGGTGGCCGCCGCCGCCCCGGCCGTGCTGCGGCTCGACGAGGCCGTCGGCACCGCCCACCCGGCCCGCGCCGCGGACGCCGCCCCCGGCCGGCTCGCCTACGTGCTCTACACGTCGGGCTCCACCGGCCGCCCCAAGGGCGTCGAGATCGGCCACCGGGCACTGGTCAACCTGCTCGCGGCCTTCGCCGACCGGCTCGGCTCCGGCCCCGAGGACGTCTGGCTCGGCCTCACCTCGCTCTCCTTCGACATCTCCGCGCTCGAACTGCTGCTGCCGCTGACCACCGGCGGCCGGCTGGTGCTCGCCCCGGACGGCCTGGCCGTCGACGGGCCGGGGCTGCGCGCGCTGATCGCGGGCGAGGGCGTCACCCACGTCCAGGCCACCCCGTCCGGCTGGCGGGTCCTGCTCGGCGCCGGAGCGCTGCCCGCCGGCCTGACCGGCCTGGTCGGCGGCGAGGCCCTGCCGCTGCCGCTGGCCCGGCAGCTGCGGGCCGGCACCGACCGCCTGCTCAACGTCTACGGGCCCACCGAGACCACGGTCTGGTCCACCTGCGCCGACCTCCCGGCCCCGCCCGAGGCCGTCCGGATCGGCCGGCCGATCGCCAACACCCGCGCCTACGTCCTCGACGGCCGGCGCCGACCGCTGCCGGTCGGGGTGCCGGGCGAGCTGTACCTGGGCGGCGACGGGCTCGCCGAGGGCTATCTGGGACGGCCCGGACTCACCGCCGAACGCTTCGTCGACGACCCGTTCGGCGCGCCCGGCGACCGGCTCTACCGCACCGGCGACCTGGTGGCCTGGACCCCCGGGGGCGAACTGGAGTTCCTCGGCCGGCTGGACGACCAGGTCAAGATCCGCGGCCACCGGATCGAACTGGGCGAGATCGAGGCGGCGCTGCTGGCCCACCCGGCCGTCGCCGAGGCCGCCGCGGCCGTGCACCGGGAGGAGGGCGACGACGAGCCGTTCGTCGCCGGCTACCTCGTCCCGGCCGGCGACGGGGCGGCCACCGTCCCCGCGCCCGCCGAGCTGCGCGCCCACCTCCAGCTGTCGCTGCCCGGCGCCGCGGTCCCGCAGCGCTTCCTGGTGCTCGACCGGCTGCCGCTGACGCCCAACGGCAAGCTGGACCGGCGCGCGCTGCCCGTCCCCCCGGTGCCGGTCGACGACCGGGCCGCCGGGCCGCAGGACGGAGCGGAGCACGACGAGGTGCTCACCGCCGTCCTCGGCGTCTGGTCCGAGGTGCTCCGGCTGCCCGGGCTCGGCCCCGAGGACGACCTCTTCGAGCTCGGCGGGCACTCCCTGACGATCATCCAGATCACCGCCCGGATCCGCGACCTGCTCGGCGTCGAGCTCGACTTCGACGTCTTCTTCGCCACCCCGACGCCGCTCGGCATCGCGGCGGCCGTCCGCGCCCTGCGCTGACCCCCCGGGCGGCGCGGCCCCGTACCGGGCC
>NZ_JBHJRC010000296.1:0-10361 GCF_042261735.1 Kitasatospora sp. NPDC056327
GCCGGGGGCGGACCCCGCCGGCCGCCGTCCGGTGCCTCAGCCCCGGGCCGCCGCGAAGTCGGCCGCGGTCCACGCCATCGCGACCGCGCCCTCCAGCACCGCCCGGTCCGCCTCCGGCGCCACGGCGGCCTCGGCGAACGCCGCCTCGTGCGGCCCGCAGACGCCGCCGGTGATGTCCAGCACGGGGTGGATGGCCGGCAGCGCGTGCGAGACGTTGCCCATGTCGGTGCAGGCGAACGGCCCGCTCTCGACCGGCTCCGGCCGCCCGGCCGCCGCCGCGTTGGCCCGCCACAGCGCCAGCAGGCCGGCGTCGCCGCGGAAGTCCAGGTAGTCCGGTTCGGGGCGGGTCAGTTCGACCTCGCAGCCGGTGGCCAGCGCCCCGGCCCGGAAGCAGGCCTCGACCCGGGCGCGCAGCTCCGTGAGGTCCTCGGCCGCCGAGGCGCGGATCTCGTACTCGGCGGTGGCGCTGTCGGGGATGAGGTTGGGCGCGGTGCCGGCGGCCGTGGTGACGCCGTGCACCCGCCAGTGCGGCGGCAGGTGCTGGCGCAGCAGCCCGAGCGCGACCTGGGCGACGGTCAGCGCGTCGGCGGCGTTGCGGCCCTCGTGGGGGTTGAGGCTCGGGTGGGCGGCGCGGCCGGTGTAGCGGACGGACAGGGTGCCGAGCGCGAAGGAGTGGAAGTCGGCGACCTCCACCGGGCAGGGGTGGACCATCATCGCGGCGTCCACGCCGTCGAAGACGCCGGCGTCCAGCAGCAGCGCCTTGCCGGCGCCGCGCTCCTCGGCCGGTGCGCCGATCACCCGCACGGTGAGCCCGAGCCGGTCCGCGTACGGGGCCAGGCCGAGCGCGGCGCCCAGTCCGGCGGCGGCGATCAGGTTGTGACCGCAGGCGTGGCCGAGGCCGGGCAGCGCGTCGTACTCGCAGACCAGGGCGACGGTGACCGGGCCGCTGCCGAGGGTCGCGCCGAACGCGGTGGGCAGGCCGGCCACGCCCGGTTCGACGGTGTACCCGTGGCCGCGCAGCAGGTCGGCGCACCAGGCGGCGGCCCGGTGCTCCTCGAAGGCGGTCTCCGGGTGGGCGTGGATGCGGCGGCTGAGCGCGAGCAGCTCCTCCCGGTGGGCGAGCACGCGCTCGCGCACGGCCTCCTTCAGGCCCGGGTCGGCGGCCCCGGCGGCCACGGCCGGCTCGGTCGCGTTCAGGGGGGACATCGGCGCCTCCGGGGGCGTCAGGGCCTGCCTCCCGGCAGGCTGTTGACCAGACGATATGCAGATAGCTTAGGCTAACCTAAGTAGGCAGTAGGCGTTCCGTTGCGCCGGACCCGAGGAGCTCTCAGAACCATGCGTCGCCACCAGGCCGCGTCCGACCCCGTCGCCGTCCCCGCCGCCGACGTGCCGCTGCTCGCCACCCAGGCGGCGATCTGGTACGCCCAGGCGCTCGACCCCGGCAACCCGGTCTACAACACCGGCGACGCCGTCGAGATCACCGGCCCGCTCGACACCGGGATCTTCGAGGACGCCCTGCGCCGGGCCGTCGGCGAGGCCGACGCCCTCCACGCCGTCGTCGTCACCGACGGCGGCGACGACGCCCCGCGCCAGCGCCTGCTCCCGGGCCGCCCCTGGACCCTCCACCGGCTCGACCTGCGCGCCGACGCGGACCCCGAGGCCGCCGCCGAGGCCTGGATGCGTGCCGACCTCGCCCGCCCGGTCGACCTCGCCGAGGGCCCGCTGTTCACCCAGGCCCTGCTGCGCCTCGCCGACGACCGCCACCGGTGGTACCAGCGCGTCCACCACCTCGCCGTCGACGCCTACGCCCTCACCCTCCTCACCGGCCGGGTCGCCGAGCTCTACACCGCCCTCGCCGGCGGAACCCGCCCCAGCGGGCGCACCTTCGCCACCCCCGCCGAGGTCGCCGCCGAGGAGGCCGCCTACCGCGAGGGACCGGACCGCGCCGCCGACCGGGACTTCTGGCGCGCCCGGCTCGCCGGCACCGACGCCCCCGCCACCCTCCCCGGCGGCACCCCGGCCGGCCCCGCCGGCCTGCCCCGGCTCGCCACCGCACTGCCCGCCGGCACCCTGCCCCGGCTGGAGGCCGCCGCCAAGGCCGCCCGCGCCACCTGGGCCGAACTCGTCATCGCCGCCACCGCCGGCTACCTGCACCGCCTCGCCGGCACCGAGGACGTCGTGCTCGGCCTGCCGCTCGCCAACCGCCGCGGCCCCGCCGCCCTGCGCACCCCCGTCGCCACCGCCAACGTCCTGCCGCTGCGGCTGGCCGTCCGTCCCCGCGACACCGCCGCCGAACTCCTGCGCCGCGTCGTCCTGGAGGTCCGCGAGGCCCGCCGCCACCAGCGCTACCCGCTGGAGGACCTGCGCCGCGACCTCGCCCTCACCGGCACCCGCCGCGCCCTGTTCGGACCGATGGTCAACATCAAGGCCTTCGAGGGCGACCTCGACCTCGCCGGCCTGCCCGCCACCGTCCGCAACCTCGCCGCCGGCCCCGTCGACGACCTGGCCCTCGCCGTGTCGCCCGGCCCCGACGGCGCCCTGCGGATCGGCCTCGAAGGCCACCCCGACCACTACGGCGCCGACGCGCTCGCCGCCCACCTCGACGGCCTGCTCCGCTACCTCGACGGCCTCGCCGCCCTGCTGCTCGACGACCCGCAGACCCCGATCGCCCGGATCGACCTGCTCGACGAGGACGCGCTGCGCCGCGCCACCGCCGGCCGCACCGAACCCGCGGCCCCGCGCACCGTCCCCGAACTGCTCGCCGCGCAGGCCGCCCGCACCCCCGGCGCCGTCGCCCTGCGCAGCGGCGGGACCACCCTCACCTTCGCCGAACTCGACACCGCCGCCACCCGCCTGGCGCACCGCCTGACCGCGCTCGGCGTCGGCCCCGGCACCCCGGTCGCCCTCGCCCTGCCGCGCGGCGCCGACACCCTGGTCGCCATGTTCGCCGTCCTGCGGGCCGGCGGCGCCTGCCTCTCCCTGGACCTCGCCCACCCCCGGCAGCGGATCGCCGACATCCTCGACGACACCCGCCCGGTCTGCGCCGTCGGCACCGCCGAGGCCCTCGCCGCGCTCCCCGGGGCCGGCACCCGCCCCGCCGTCGTCCTCGACGACCCGGCCGTCCGCGCCGGCCTCGCCGCGCTCCCCACCGGGCCGCTGCCCGCGCCCCGCCCGGAGCACACCGCCTACCTGCTGCACACCTCCGGCTCCACCGGCCGCCCCAAGGGCGTCGTGGTCACCCACGCCTCCCTCGCCAACCTGCACGCCGGCCACGGCGAGGACCACATCGCCCCCGCCGTCGCCCGCACCGGCCGCGAGCGCCTGCGGATCGCCCACAGCGCCTCCTTCGCCTTCGACGCCTCCTGGGACCCGGTCCTGTGGATGCTCCACGGCCACGAGCTCCACCTGCTCGACGACGCGACCTACCGCGACCCGGCCGCCCTCGCCGCCCACGTCCACCGCGAGCGGACCGACTACCTCGACGTCACCCCCTCCTACCTCGACGTCCTGCTCGGCGAGGGCCTGCTCGCCGACGGCCGGCACCTGCCCGCCGTGATCGCGGTCGGCGGCGAGGCCACCCCCGACCCGCTCTGGCGCCGGCTCGCCGCCGTCGACGGCCTCACCCCCGTCAACCTCTACGGCCCCACCGAGACCACCGTCGACGCCTACTCCTGGACCCCCGGCCCCGACGGCACCCCCGTCGGCCGGGTCGTCCGCGGCTCGCGCGCCTACGTCCTCGACGGCTCGCTGCGCCCCGCCCCCGACGGCGTCGCCGGCGAACTGTACGTGGCCGGCGCCTGCCTGGCCCGCGGCTACCTCGGCCGCCCCGACCTCACCGCCGAACGCTTCCTCGCCGACCCCTACGGCCCGCCCGGCGACCGGATGTACCGCACCGGCGACCTCGCCCGCCGCCGCCCCGACGGCACCCTGGAGTTCCTCGGCCGCGCCGACGACCAGGTGAAGATCCGCGGCTTCCGGATCGAGCCCGGCGAGATCGCCGCCGTCCTCGGCGAACTGCCCGGCGTCGACCGCACCGTGGTCATCGCCCGCCCCGGCCCCAACGGCAAGCGGCTGCTCGGCTACGCCGTCCCCGCCGCCGGCGCCGTCCTCGACCCCGCCGCGCTGCGCTCCGGCCTCTCCCTGCGGCTGCCCGAGCACATGGTGCCCGCCGCCGTCCTCGTCCTCGACGACCTGCCGCGCACCGGCAACGACAAGCTCGACCACCGCGCCCTGCCCGAGCCGGAGGCCGCCGCCCCGGACGGCGGCGCCGCGCCCGCCACCCCGCAGGAGGAGATCATCTGCGGGCTCTTCGCCGACCTCCTCGAACACCCCGCGCTCCCGGCCCGCGACGCCGACTTCTTCGAACTCGGCGGCCACTCCCTGCTGGCCGGCCGGCTGGCCGCCCGGCTGCGCGACACCCTGGGCACCGCCGTCGGCTTCGCCGACGTCTTCCGCCACCCCACCCCGGTCGCCCTCGCCGCCCTGCTGCGCGAGCGCTCCGCCCCCGAGCCCCGCCCCGCCCTGGTGCCGGTCGAGCGCACCGGACACCTGCCGCTCTCCCCGGCCCAGCGCGGCCTCTGGTTCCACTACCGGCTCGAAGGCCCCAGCCCCACCTACAACATCCCGCTCGCCCTCACCCTCACCGGCCCGCTCGACCGCGACGCCCTCGCGCTCGCGGTCTCCGACCTCGCGGCCCGGCACGAGACCCTGCGCACCGTCTACGGCGAGTCCGCCGACGGCGAGCCCCACCAGCGGATCCTGCCGCCCGCCCCGGTCACCCTGCACACCGGCACCGGCGCGCTCGCCGACGCCGTCCGCCACTCCTTCGACCTCGGCGCCGAACCCCCGCTGCGGGCCACCCTGTTCGCCCACGAGGACGGCACCCACACCCTCCTGCTGCTGCTCCACCACATCGCCGGCGACGGCGCCTCCACCACCCCGCTGGCCCGCGACCTGGCCGCCGCCCACGCCGCCCGCCTCGCCGGCCGCACCCCCGAACTGCCGTCGCTCGACGTCCAGTTCGCCGACCACGTGGCCTGGCAGGCGAAGCTGCTCGGCACCGCCGACGCGCCCAGCCCGCTCGCCGTGCGCCAACTCGACCACTGGCGAAAGACCCTGGCCGGCCTGCCCGACCAGCTCGACCTGCCCACCGACCGCCCCCGGCCCGCCGTCGCCGCCCACCGCGGCGCCACCGTGCCGTTCCACCTGGACGCCGACGCCCACGCCGCCCTCGCCGCGCTCGCCCGCACCACCGGCACCAGCGTGTTCACCGCCGTCCAGGCCGGCCTCGCCGCGCTGCTCACCCGGCACGGCTGCGGCACCGACATCCCGGTCGGCACCCCCGTGGCCGGCCGCGACTCCGACGAGACCGCCGCGCTGGTCGGCTACTTCGTCAACTCCGTGGTCCTGCGCACCGACGTCTCCGGGGACCCGACCTTCCGCGAACTGCTCGGCCGCGCCCGCACCGCCGTGCTCGGCGCCCACGACCACGCCGACCTGCCCTTCGACCGCCTCGTCGAGGAGCTCAACCCGCCCCGCTCGCTCGCCCGGCACCCGCTCTTCCAGGTCATGCTCGCCTGGCAGTCCGTCCCCGACCGGGAGTTCGCGCTCGGCGGCGGCCTCACCGCCACCATCGCCGCGATCCCCTCCGGCACCGCCAAGTTCGACCTCACCCTCAACGCGGGCGAACTGCGCGAGGGCGGCATCGCGGGCTTCCTGGAGTACCGCACCGACCTCTTCGACGAGGCCACCGTCCGGGCCCTCGCCGAGCGCCTGGCCCGGCTCCTCACCGCCGCCGCCACCGCACCCGACACCACCGTCGGCCGGCTCCCGCTGATCAGCGACGACGAACACCGGCGCGCCCTCGTCGAGTGGAACGGCACCCCCGTCACCTCGGAGCCCGGCGCGACCCTGCCCGAGCTCTTCGAGGCCGCCGCCCTCGCCGGCCCCGGCTCGGTCGCCGCGACCTGCGACGGGGAGTCGCTCGGCTACGCCGAACTCGGCGCCCGCGCCGACCGGCTGGCCCGGCTGCTGGCCGCCCGCGGCATCGGCCCCGGAACCATCGTCGCGCTCGCCCTGCCGCGCTCCCTCGACCTGGTCGTCGGCCTGCTCGCGGTCGCCAAGTCCGGCGCCGCCTACCTGCCGCTCGACCCCGAGTACCCGGCCGACCGGCTCGCCTACATGCTCGCCGACGCCGCGCCCGCCGCGCTGCTCACCGACACCGCCACCGCGCCCCGTCTGCCCGGCCACAGCGTCCCGCAGCTCCTCGTCGACGGCGGCGAGCAGGACGCCTTCCCGGCCGTCCCGCTCACCCAGCAGGAGCGCACCCGCCCGCTGCGCGCCGAGGACACCGCCTACGTCATCTACACCTCCGGCTCCACCGGCCGCCCCAAGGGCGTCCCCGTCACCCACCACAACGTGGTCCGGCTGTTCTCCGCCACCGACCACTGGTTCGGCTTCGGCGCCGCCGACGTGTGGACGCTCTTCCACTCCTACGCCTTCGACTTCTCGGTCTGGGAGCTCTGGGGCGCCCTGCTGCACGGCGGCCGGCTCGTCGTCGTCCCGCACCTGGTCAGCCGCGACCCGGCGGCCTTCCTCGACCTGCTCGCCCGCGAACGGGTGACCGTCCTCAACCAGACGCCGTCCGCCTTCTACCAGCTCAGCGCCGCCGACCGGGAACGCCCCGGCAGCGAACTGGCCCTGCGCTACGTGGTGTTCGGCGGCGAGGCGCTCGAACTCGGCCGCCTCGACGACTGGTACGAGCGGCACGCCGACGACGCCCCCACCCTGGTCAACATGTACGGCATCACCGAGACCACCGTGCACGTCTCCTACATCGCCCTCGACCGGGCGAGCGCCGCCGCGGGCACCAGCAGCACCATCGGCGTCAACATCCCCGACCTGCGGGTCTACGTGCTCGACCCGCACCTGCAGCCCGTCCCGCCCGGTGTCACCGGCGAGATGTACGTGGCCGGCGCCGGACTCGCCCGCGGCTACCTCGGCCGCCCCGGGCTCAGCGCCGAACGCTTCGTCGCCGACCCCCACGCCGGCCTGTTCGGCGAGCGGGGCACCCGGATGTACCGCTCCGGCGACCTCGCCCGCCGCCGCTCCGACGGTGTCCTGGAGTACTTCGGCCGGGCCGACCAGCAGGTCAAGATCCGCGGCTTCCGGATCGAACTCGGCGAGATCGAGGCCGTGCTGGCCGCCCACCCGGCCGTCGCCGACGCCGCGGTGGTCGTCCGCGAGGACACCCCCGGCGACAAGCGCCTGGTCGGCTACGCCGTGCTCGCCCCCGAGGCCGACGCGGTCGCCGCCGAGGACCTGCGCGCCCGCACCGCCGCCGACCTGCCCGTCCACATGGTCCCCTCCGCCGTCGTCCTGCTGGAGCGACTCCCGCTCACCGCCAACGGCAAGCTCGACCGGCGCGCCCTGCCCGCGCCGGACGCCCCCGCCGCCGGCGCCGGACGGCCCCCGCGCAACCCGCGCGAGCAGCAGCTGTGCGAACTCTTCGCCGAGGTGCTGGGCGTCCCCGCGGTCGGCGTCGACGACGACTTCTTCGCCCTCGGCGGCCACTCCCTGCTGGTCGTCCGGCTCGCCGGGCGGATCCGCGCCGTGCTCGGGCTGGAGGTCGGCATCGGCACCCTGTTCCAGGCGCCCAGCGTCGCCGCGCTGGACACCGCGCTCTCGGCCGGCACCCCCGGCGCCGACGCGCTGGACGTCCTGCTCCCGCTGCGGCCCACCGCCCCCGGCCGGCGCGCCCCGCTGTTCGCCGTCCACCCGGCCGGCGGCCTCAGCTGGTGCTACACCGGCCTGATCCGCAACCTCCCGGTGGACGTGCCGATCTACGGCCTCCAGGCGCAGGGCGTCGGCGCCGCCACCGCCGGCGAGCCGCTGCCCGCCACCCTGGAGGAGCTCGCCGCCCACTACGTCGACCGGCTCCGCGAGGTCCAGCCCGAGGGCCCCTACCGGCTGCTCGGCTGGTCCACGGGCGGCATCATCGCCCACGCCATGGCCGCCCGGCTGCAGGAGACCGGCTGCGCCGTCGAACTGCTCGCCGTGCTCGACGCCTACCCGGCCGAGGGCTTCCGCGACCTGCCCGTCCCGGACCAGGCGGAGGCCCTGGAGGCGCTGCTCACCATGGGCGGCTTCGGACCCGAGGACCTCGGCGGGCGGCCGCTGGAACTCGCCCACGTGACCGAGGTGCTGCGCCGCGAGGGCAGCCCGCTGGCCGGCCTGGACGACGCCACCGTCGAGGCGCTGAACCGGATCTACCTGCACATCAACCACCTGGTGCGCGGCTACGACCACCGCCGCATCGAGGGCGACGTGCTGTTCTTCCGGGCCACCGTCGACACCATCGACGAGACCCTGGTGCCCGAGCAGTGGACGCCCTGGGTGGCCGGGCGGATCGAGAACACGAACGTCGCCTGTTCGCACAAGGACATGACGCTGCCCGAGCCGATCGCGCACATCGCGGGCGTGGTCGCCGAGCGCCTCACCGCCCTCGACGCCGGTCGCTGAGCCCTGCCCCGCCGGACCCCTTCCACAGGAGAACCCACCCCATGAGTGACGCCCCCGCCAACCCCTTCGACGGCGACGGCGACTTCCTCGCGCTCGTCAACGACCAGGGCCAGCACTCGCTCTGGCCGTCCTTCGCCGCCGTCCCGGCCGGCTGGGCCGTCGCCCACGGGCCGTGCGAGCGCGCCGCCGCCCTCGACTGGATCACCGCCCACTGGACCGACCTCAGCCCGGCCCGATGAGCCGCACGGACACCGAGCCCGGCCCCGGCACCCCCGCCGGGGCCGGGCCGGGCGGCGGCGCCCCGGCGCGCCCGCGGTTCGCGGGGCGCCTGGGCGTGGTGCTCGTCTACACGGCCGCGATGTGCATGAACGGCCTGGACTCGACCATCGTCAACCCGGCCCTGTTCACCATCGCCGGGGACTTCGGCCGCCCCGTCTCCGCCGCCAACGCGGTGGAGACCGCCTTCCTGGTCGGCCTCGCGGTCGGTCTGCCGGTGGCCGGGTGGCTCGGCGACCGGTTCGGCGTGCGCCGGGTCTTCCTCGGCTCGCTCGCCGTCTTCACCCTGGCCAGCGCGCTGTGCGCGGCCGCGCCCGGACTCGGCCCGCTCACCGCGGCCCGCGCCGTGCAGGGCGTGGCGGGCGGTCTGCTCACCCCGGTCGGCATGACCCTGCTGTTCCGGGCCTTCGAACCGCACGAGCGGGCCGGCCTCGGCAAGGTGCTGATCGTGCCGACCGCGCTGATGCCCGCGCTCGGCCCGCCGCTCGGCGGCCTGCTCACCGAACACCTCTCCTGGCACTGGCTGTTCCTGGTCAACGTGCCGATCGGGGCGGCCGCCGTGGTGATCGGCGCGGTCGCCCTGCGCGACCAGGAGGAGCCGCCGGCCGGCCGCTTCGACACCACCGGTTTCCTGCTCGCCACCCCCGGTCTCGGCCTGCTCACCTACGCGCTCGGCTTCGGCCCGGCCCACGGTTGGGGATCCCCGGCGGTGACGGTCTCCGGGGCGCTCGGTCTGCTGCTGCTCGTCCTCGCGGTGCGGCACCAACTGCGCACCGGGGAACCACTGGTGGACCTGCGGCTGCTGGCCGACCGGACCTTCGGCGCGGCGAGCTGGCTGGCCCTGCTCACCGCCGCCGGGCTGATGGGCGCGCTGTTCGCCTTCCCCCTGCTCTACCAGGCGGCCCTCGGCGCCTCGGCGCTGGACGCGGGCCTGAGCGTCTTCCCGGAGGCCGTCGGCCTGATGGCGGCCTCCCAGGTGGTCGACCGGTTGCTGCCGCGGCTCGGTCCGCGCCGGCTGGCGCTGCCGGCCCTGCTGCTGGCGGCCGTGGTGCTGGCCGCGCTCGCCCTGCCGGGCGTCGGCGGGAACGCCTGGGCCGTCCGGGCGCTGATGTTCGGTGTCGGCCTGATCCTGGGCACCGCCGTGCTGACCGTGCAGATCGCCGGGTTCGCGGACGTCGCGCCGCCCGCGATGGGCCGGGCGATGGGCCTGTTCACCATCGTCCGCACGCTCGGCGGCGCGTTCGGCATCGCCGGCGCGGCGGCGCTCATCGGGGCGCTCTCCGCGGACGGCGCGCACGGCACCGAGCCGGGGCCCTACCGGGTCGCGCTGCTGGCCACGGCCGGTGCCGTCGCCCTGGGGGCACTGGTCGCGGCGCGGCTGCCGAAGGAGGCGCCGGGCCCGCCGCCGATGGACTGACCGTGCCGGACGGCGTCCGACGGCCCGCCGCCCCACCGCGGGGCCGCGGGGCCGGGTGGGGTGGGGGCCGGGCCGGGGGCCCACGGGGGGCGGCCGGGCGATACAGAGCCCCGTGTTGGGGGCGGAAACCGCGACGCCCATGGTGCCC
>NZ_JBHJRC010000297.1:0-10348 GCF_042261735.1 Kitasatospora sp. NPDC056327
GCCACGTGGTGGCGGGGGCCCGGCCGGTGCCGTGGGCGGTTCAGCACTCGATGACGTTGACGGCGAGTCCGCCGCGCGAGGTCTCCTTGTACTTGATCTTCATGTCGGCGCCGGTCTCCTTCATGGTCTTGATCGCCTTGTCGAGGGAGACGTGGTGCCGGCCGTCGCCGCGCAGTGCCATCCGGGCGGCGGTGACGGCCTTGACGGAGGCCATGCCGTTGCGCTCGATGCAGGGGATCTGGACCAGGCCGCCGACCGGGTCGCAGGTGAGGCCGAGGTTGTGTTCGATGCCGATCTCGGCGGCGTTCTCGACCTGCTCGGGGGAGCCGCCGAGGACCTCGGCGAGGCCGCCCGCGGCCATCGAGCAGGCGGAGCCGACCTCGCCCTGGCAGCCGACCTCGGCGCCGGAGATGGAGGCGTTCTCCTTGAAGAGCATGCCGATCGCGCCCGCGGCGAGCAGGAAGCGGACGATGCCGTCCTCGTCGGCGCCCGGGATGAAGTTCAGGTAGTAGTGCAGGACGGCGGGGATGATGCCGGCCGCGCCGTTGGTCGGGGCGGTCACCACCCGGCGGCCGGAGGCGTTCTCCTCGTTGACCGCCATCGCGTAGAGGGTCACCCACTCCATCGCGTTCGCCGGGCCGATCCCCTCGGCGCGCAGCGCGCGGGCGGCCGCGGCGGCGCGGCGGCGCACCTTGAGCCCGCCGGGGAGTATGCCCTCGCGCGACATGCCCGCCCGGACGCACTCCTGCATGACCCGCCAGATCTCCAGCAGCCCGGCGCGGATCTCCTCCTCGCTCCGCCAGGCCTTCTCGTTCTCCAGCATCAGGCCGGAGATCGACAGGCCGGTCTCCCGGGTGAGGCGCAGCAGCTCCTCGCCGGTGCGGAAGGGGTACTTCAGCAGGGTGTCGTCGGGCTTCACCCGGTCCGCGCCGATCGCGTCCTCGTCGACGACGAAGCCGCCGCCGACCGAGTAGTAGGTCTTCTCCAGCACGGCGGAGCCGTCGGCCCGGAAGGCCCACAGGGTCATGCCGTTCGCGTGGTAGGGCAGCGAGCGCCGCCGGTGCAGCACCAGCTGGGTGTCGGGGTCGAAGTCGATGGCGTGGACGCCGAGCAGGCGGAGCCGCTTCTCGGCGGTGATCCGCTCGACGTCGCGGTCGGCCTGGTCGACGTCGACGGTGCGCGGGGAGGCGTTCTCCAGGCCCAGCAGCACGGCCTTCGGGGTGCCGTGCCCGTGCCCGGTGGCGCCCAGCGAGCCGAACAGCTCGGCGCGGACGGCCGTCACCCTGGTCAGCAGGCCCTCCGACTTCAGCCGGCGGGCGAACATCCGGGCGGCGCGCATGGGGCCGACGGTGTGGGAACTGGACGGACCGATGCCGATGGAGAAGAGGTCGAAGACGCTGATGGCCACGGAGGGACGTCCTTGTCTGGTCTCGTGGGTGGTGCCGGCAGGGAGGGAGGGACGGCAGTGGCGGGGAGGGTCGTCGGGCGGCTGACACGGGACGGGGCACCGCGCGCACTCTCCAGTGTGCGCGGTGCCCCGGAATCCCCGGTGTCCGGGCGGCGTGAGCCCGGTCACCTGCGGCCGAACGGGAGGACCTACAGGTCGGGGTAGAGCGGGTACTTCTCGGCGAGGGCGGTGACCCGGGCCTTGAGGGCGCCGGCGAGGGCCTCGTCGAAGGCCGGCTTCAGGGCCTCGGCGATGATGTCGGCGACCTCGCGGAAGTCCTCGGCGCCGAAGCCGCGGGTGGCCAGCGCCGGGGTGCCGATCCGCAGGCCGGAGGTGACCATCGGCGGGCGCGGGTCGTTCGGGACGGCGTTGCGGTTGACGGTGATGCCGACCTCGTGCAGCCGGTCCTCGGCCTGCTGGCCGTCGAGCGAGCTGTTGCGCAGGTCGACCAGGACGAGGTGGACGTCGGTCCCGCCGGACAGCACGGAGACGCCGGCCTCGGCGACGTCGTCCCGCAGCAGGCGCTCGGCGAGGATCCGGGCACCGTCCAGGGTGCGCTGCTGGCGCTCCTTGAACTCCTCCGACGCGGCGACCTTGAAGGCGACCGCCTTGCCGGCGATGACGTGTTCGAGCGGGCCGCCCTGCTGGCCGGGGAAGACCGCGGAGTTGATCTTCTTGGCGTGCTCGGCCCTGGAGAGGATGACGCCGCCGCGCGGGCCGCCCAGGGTCTTGTGGGTGGTGGTGGTGACCACGTCCGCGAACGGCACCGGGTTGGGGTGCAGGCCCGCGGCGACCAGGCCGGCGAAGTGGGCCATGTCGACCATCAGCAGCGCGCCGGTCTCGTCGGCGATCCGGCGGAACTCGGCGAAGTCGAGCTGACGCGGGTAGGCGGACCAGCCGGCGATGATCAGCTGCGGCCGGTGCTCCTTGGCGAGGCGCTCGACCTCCGCCATGTCGACCTGGCCGCTCTTGTCGTCCACGTGGTACGGGACCACGTTGTAGAGCTTGCCGGAGAAGTTGATCTTCATGCCGTGGGTCAGGTGACCGCCGTGGGCCAGGTTCAGGCCCAGGATGGTGTCGCCCGGCTTGATCAGCGCGAACATCGCGGCGGCGTTGGCCTGCGCGCCGGAGTGCGGCTGGACGTTGGCGTGCTCCGCGCCGAAGAGCGCCTTGATGCGGTCGATCGCGATCTGCTCGACCACGTCCACGTGCTCGCAGCCGCCGTAGTAGCGGCGGCCGGGGTAGCCCTCGGCGTACTTGTTGGTCAGGACCGAGCCCTGGGCCTCCATGACCGCCACCGGGGCGAAGTTCTCGGAGGCGATCATCTCCAGGGTGGTCTGCTGGCGGTGCAGCTCGGCGTCGACCGCGGCGGCGATCTCCGGGTCGAGGGCGTGCAGGGACTGGTTCAGAACCGTCATGGTGGAGTCTTCCCGGGAGGAATGAGGGGGACGGGACCGGCCGGCGCGGGGCGGCCGCCGCTGCGCGGCCGCCCCGGCGGTGGCTCAGGCCGAGGGGTTGGTGAGCGCGGTGTACTCGTCGGCGCTCAGCAGCTTGCCGGCGGACTCGACGCGGACCTTGAACAGCCAGCCGCCCTCGAACGGGTCGCTGTTGACCAGGCTGTTGTCGTCGGCGACGGCGTCGTTGACCTCGACGACCACGCCGGTCACCGGCGAGTACAGGTCGCTGACCGACTTGGTCGACTCCAGCTCGCCACAGGTCTCGCCGGCGGTCACCTCGGCGTCGACGTCGGGCAGCTGCACGTAGACGATGTCGCCCAGGGCGTCGGCGGCGTGCTTGGTGATGCCGATCGTGGCGATCTCACCGGCGGCGGCGGTGGTCAGCCACTCGTGCTCCTCGGTGTACTGCAGGTGCTGGGGGTTGCTCATGGCGTCATTCTCCAGGATGGGAAGCGGGTACGGCGAAGCGGCCCGGCGCGCGGACGTGCCCCGCGTGGGAAAACAGGTGGGGCGGGGTCAGCGGGCGCGCTTGTAGAACGGCAGCGCGACGACCGTGACCGGCTCGTGCCGGCCGCGCACGTCCACCGCGACGGTGGTGCCGGGGGCCGCGTGCGCGGCGTCCACGTAGGCCATCGCGATCGGCTTCTCCAGGGTGGGGGAGGGCGCGCCGGAGGTGATCCGGCCGATCGGCCCGCCGTCGGCGGAGACCACGGTGTACTCGGCGCGCGGCACCCGCTTGCCCTCGGAGACCAGGCCGACCAGCACCCGCGGCGGCTTGGCCTCGGCCTCGGCGGCGGCCTTCTCCAGGGCCTTGCGGCCGACGAAGGCGCCGTCGTTGGTGGTCTTGTCGAAGCGGACGACCCGGCCCAGACCGGCGTCGAACGGGGTCAGGTCGGTGGAGAGCTCGTGGCCGTACAGCGGCATGCCGGCCTCCAGGCGCAGCGTGTCGCGGCAGGACAGGCCGCAGGGGACCAGACCGCGGTCGGCGCCGGCCGCGGTCAGCGCCTGCCAGACCTGCTCGGCGTCGCCCGGGTTGCAGAAGATCTCGAAGCCGTCCTCGCCGGTGTAGCCGGTGCGGGCGAGCAGCACGTCGCGGCCGGCCACCTGGGCGGGGAGGATCGCGTAGTACTTGAGGCCGGGCAGGTCGGCCTCGGTGGTGCCGGCCAGGATCGCGGTGGACTCCGGGCCCTGGACGGCGATCAGCGCGTAGGCGTCGCGGTCGTCGGAGACGACGGCGTTGTAGCCCTTGGCACGGGCGATCAGCTCGTCCAGCACCAGCTGGGCGTTGGAGGCGTTGGCGACGACCAGGAAGGCGTCCTCGCGCAGGCGGTAGACGATCAGGTCGTCCAGGATGCCGCCGTTCTCGGCGCAGATCATGGTGTAGCGGGCGCGCAGCTCGCCGAGCGCGGAGACGAAGCCGACCAGGGCGTGGTCCAGCATCTCGCCGGCCTGCGGGCCGGTGACGGTGATCTCGCCCATGTGCGACAGGTCGAACAGGCCGGCCCGGGTGCGGACCGCGAGGTGCTCCTCGCGCTCGCTGCCGTAGCGCAGCGGCATGTCCCAGCCGGCGAAGTCGGTCATGGTGGCGCCGAGGGCGCGGTGCAGCGCGTCGAGCGCGGTGAGGCGGAGGGACGACATGGCCAGGAACTCCTCGGTCGGGGCACTCAGGGGTGCGCGCGCCGGGACCGGCCCTGCTCGGGGGCGGCGGACCCTGCGCGCGGGCATGCGGCGGCTGGGTCTCCCCATCTGTCGTCGAACCTGAGAGCTTCACCGCCCCGCTGCCCGGTAGGGGACAGCATGGCGGCTTGCACCGTGGGTGGGCGCACGGCAGGGCCGTGCGCCGCTTTCCAGATCTGCCTAACCCGTGCGGTAGGGGTGCCTGAGAGATTCCGGGGAGGACTTGCTCCTTCGGCGCCGGCCGTGCCGCCTGGACGGGGGCACTCCGGACTCTCCCGCGCGGGTTCGAGCGGCCGGTATGGAGTTGGAGGGATCCGGGTGGTAGCCACCGCGGACGCGGACATCATGGCACGTCCGTGCGGATGAGGGGAGAGGGGCCTGCGTCACGTACGCCCTCCCGCCCCGCCGCGAGCAGCCGAAACGCTAGGCTGCGGGGATCGGCGAGCAGAGGGCGGTACAGCGGCGCATGGGGAACCCGGTGGAGCAGCAGGGGTGGGGCGGACCGGAGGCGGCGCCGCCGGGCGGCGCGTGGCCGGCCAACGAGCTGGAGCAGGTGCTCACCGCCGCGCTCGGCGACCCGGGCGCGACCCCCCGCGTGATCGAGGTGCTGGCGCGCAGCCAGGTGTGGATCCCGCTGCCGTCCGGCGGGGACCCGCAGGGGCGGTCGCTGGACCTGCCGGTGGTCGAGCTGGCCGGCGGCCCCTACGTCCCGGTGTACTCCTCGCAGGAGGTGTTCCTCCAGCAGGCACCGGGGATGCCGTTCGCGGTCGCGCCGGTGTGGGAGTTCGCCCGGGGGCTGCCGCTGGGCGTGGGCATCGCCGTCAATCCGGAGGCCCCGGTGGGCATCCCGGTGCCCCCGGAGGGCGTGGCCGAGCTGCGCCGCGGGCCGCGCGAGGACCGCTGGGAGGCCGCCCCCGACGCGCCGTCCGGCGGCCGGGTGGCACTGCGCGAGCCGGTGCCGGGCGAGGACCCGGAGGCCTTCCTGGCCGCCTGCCGCACGGAACTGGCGGGGCTGCCCGGGGTGCTGACCGCGCGGCGCGCGCTGGCCAGCGTCGAGGGCGAGCCGACCGTCATGTTCGTGGGGGTCCAGCTGGACCCGGCGGCCCCGGCCGACCCGGTTGCGGTGAACGGGGCATTGGGGCGAGCGCTGGGAACCGCGCCGCTGCCCGGCGGCGTCCACCTCGTACTGCTCGACCTCGCGGACGATCCGGTGGTCGACTGGTTGGTGAACCGGGTCGCGCCCTTCTACGTGCGGGGCTGACCGGGACGCCCGCCGTCCGTCCGGCACCCGCCGGGGCGGGTGGGGGTGCGGGAGCGGTGCGGACCCCCGCCACGTCGGCGTGGCGGCGGTCGGCGGCGCCCCATAGGGTGCGTGCTGACGGCCGCCGGGCCGACGGTGACGGACGAGGAACGAAGAGGCGCAGCGAGGTGGGCGCATGAGTGCGGGATCGGTAGCTGGCGGTGCACCGGGGCCCTGGGGCCAGGCGCCCACCGGACGCCCGGATCCGGGCGCGCTGGAGCGTGCCCTGCGCGAGGTGGCGCCGGAGCGCTACGAGGCCTACGAGACGATGCTGCACGCCCTGGCCGAGGGCCGCGTCTGGATGCTGCTCTGGCACGGCACGCAGGGCAGCCCGGACGCCCAGTACGGGAACATGGAGATCAGCGGCCACGGGTACGCCCCGGCCGTCACCTCGCCCGAGCAGCTGGCGGCCTCCGGCTGGGCGCGGGCGCACGAGGTGATCTCCGGCCGGGAGATCGCGGCCTCGCTGTACCGCACCAGGTGGGGGCTCTGGCTGAACCCGCACGCCCCCGGTGGCGGTGTCGGCGTGCCGTGGGCGGACCTGCGGCGGGTCGCGGCGGGGCTGGACCGGCTGCCGGCCGGGCCGCTGAAGCTGAGCGAGCCGCAGGTGCCGGCCCAGCAGTTCTTCGCGCTGCTGGAGCGGCAGGCGGTGGAGGTCCGCGCGGTGCGGGCGCTGCGCCGGGCCTGGGTGCGGCCGTCGGTGGGGGAGCCGTACCTGGCGATCGGGCTGGAGCTGTACGAGAGCTCGCCGCCCACGGTGGAGGCCGTGCGGGCGCTGATGCAGCGGGCGATCGCGGTCGCGCCGGAGGGCCTGGCGGTCTCGACGGTGGCGATGGCGGACGAGTTCGACCCGGTGGCGCTGTGGATGCGGGCCAACGCGCGCCCGTTCTACGACCGCGAGGGGGCCGGGCACGGCCGGGCGCAGACGGGACCGTACCCGCCGGTGCCCCCGCCGCCGTACGCCTCGCAGCAGGGACCGGCCCAGGGGGCCGGCCAGGGCTTCGGTTACGGCACGCACCCGCCGGCCCAGGGCTGGCCGGGGCAGCAGCCCCCGCCGCCGCAGCCGTGGTCCGGGTACCCCGGCCGCTGAGCGGTCAAACTCTCCGAATTACCTTCACAGAAACCGGCTTGACTCCATGTCAGGCCGGTTTCGGCGTTTTTCCGGACGTTTTCGCGGGAGTGGCTGGCAGACATATTGACATGGCTGTTACAGCTGTGTGAAGAGGGATATGCCGAAGATCAGGGAGGTGCATGCGCACAGATCACAGTTGGGCATCTGTCGGTTGTCAGGGCTGGCGCAAGCCAGTTCGGATGGCAGAGAGTTCTGCAACAGCCCACCGCGCGTGGTTGGCGCCTCACAAAGGCGGACGCGCCGGCTGACCGCATGATCCACGCGACGCCCATCCCGCGTGGCAGCAGTACTGAGCACGCCGTACCGCTGGGACCTTCCCGCACCTGCACCTCCGCACGTCCGCACCCAAGCACGTCCGCACCAGCCGCGCCGCCGATCCCGGCGTCCGGCACCCGTGGGCCGGCCACCGTCGGCGAGGGGACCGAACTGACCATGACCGCACCCATCAAGACCGCCGGGAACGCTCCGGAGGCAGACGCCGCCGCGAGTCCGGCCAAGAAGATCGAGGGCCGCTCGCTCGGCCGGATCGCCTGGACCCGCTTCAAGCGGGACAAGGCCGCCGTCGCCGGCGGCATCGTGGTGATCCTCCTCATCGCGCTCGCCGTGCTGGCCAAGCCGATCGAATCGGTGTTCGGCCTCGACCCCGACGCCCTCAACCAGGACCTGCTGGACGCCAACCTCGGCGGCCTGCCGATGGGCGACTGGGGCGGCATGAGCTGGGACCACCCGCTCGGCGTCGATCCCCTGCAGGGCCGCGACCTGCTCTCCCGCATCATCGAGGGTTCCTGGGTCTCCCTGCTGGTCGCCTTCGGCGCGACCCTGCTGTCCAACACCATCGGCACCGTGCTCGGCGTGATGGCCGGTTACTACGGCGGCTGGGTGGACACCCTGATCAGCCGGGTGATGGACGTCTTCCTCGCCTTCCCGCTGCTGCTCTTCGCCATCGCGATCTCCGCCTCGCTGCAGGGCGGCGCGTTCGGACTGCACGGCCTCCCGCTGCACATCATGGTGCTGATCTTCGTGATCGGCTTCTTCAACTGGCCCTACATGGGCCGGATCGTGCGCGGACAGACCCTTTCGCTGCGCGAGCGCGAGTTCGTGTACGCGGCCCGCAGCCTCGGTGCCCGCGGGCCGTTCATCCTCTTCAAGGAACTGCTGCCGAACCTGGTCGGTCCGATCCTGGTCTACTCGACCCTGCTGATCCCGACCAACATCCTCTTCGAGGCAGGCCTCAGCTTCCTCGGCGTCGGCATCCAGGCACCCCAGGCGTCCTGGGGCGGCATGCTCAACGACGCGATCCAGTACTACCAGGTGGACCCCCAGTACATGGTGGTCCCCGGTCTGGCGATCTTCCTCACCGTGCTCGCCTTCAACCTGCTCGGCGACGGGCTGCGTGACGCCCTCGATCCCAAGAGCAACTGACCCCGCGTCAGGACCCTTCGTTCAGCCACCACTTCCTCAAGGGGTTGATCTCACCCATGCGCAGGTCCCGTACCGTAGGACTGACCGCCCTGGCCGCCGCCGCGGTCCTCGTCGTCACCGGTTGTTCGTCGGGCTCGAAGAGCGACGACGGCAAGTCCTCCGCCACCGGCGGCAGCACGGCCGGGGGCGCCGGTGGCGCCAACGCGGCCACCAAGGGCGTCGTCAACGCCTCGGACAAGAAGGGTGGCACCGTCACCTACGAGATGCGCGGCACGCCCGACTCGCTCGACCCCGGCAACACGTACTACGCGTACATCTACAACTTCTCGCGCCTGTACGGCCGTCCGCTCACCACCTTCCAGCCGGGCGCCGGCGACGAGGGCAACAAGCTCGTCCCCGACCTCGCGGAGTCGCTCGGCACCCCCAGCGCCGACGGCCTGAGCTGGACGTACAAGCTGCGCGCGGGCCTGAAGTACGAGGACGGCACGCCGATCACCTCGAAGGACGTGAAGTACGCCGTCCTGCGCTCCAACTACGCGCCCGAGGTCAACTCCAACGGCCCGACGTACTTCAAGGAGATGCTGGTCGACAACGAGACGCCGTACCAGGGTCCGTACAAGGACAAGGACGGCGACCTCAAGTCGATCGAGACGCCGGACGAGCGGACCATCGTCTTCCACCTGAAGCACGCCTTCGCGGACTTCGACTACCTGGTCTCCGCGCCGCAGACCGTGCCGGTCCCCAAGGACAAGGACACCGGCGCGACCTACGTGAAGCACGTCATCTCCTCGGGCACCTACAAGTTCGAGAGCTACGAGGACGGCAAGCAGGCGGTCCTGGTCCCCAACACCAACTGGGACAAGGCCACCGACCCGATCCGCAAGCAGCTGCCGGACAAGATCGTGCTCAAGATGAACATCGAGCAGTCCACGATCGACAAGGACCTGCTCGCCGGCAACGCCCAGGTCGACCTGGTCGGCGCCGGTGTCGACCAGCAGACCCAGGCGAAGATCCTCCAGGACCCGAAGCTCAAGGCGCAGACCGACAACGCCTACGGCGGCCGCCTGGTCTACACCGCGATCAACTCCAAGGTCGCGCCGTTCGACAACATCGAGTGCCGCAAGGCCGTCCAGTACGCGATCGACAAGGTCTCGGTGCAGACCGCGATCGGCGGCCCGATCCGCGGTGACATCGCCAACACCGTGCTGCCGCCGGACATCCCGGGCCACGAGGACTTCAACACGTACCAGACCAAGGACAACAAGGGCGACGAGGCCAAGGCCAAGGAGGCCCTGAAGGCCTGCGGCAAGCCGGAGGGCTTCTCCACCGTGCTGACCGCCCGCACCGAGCGCGCCCCGGAGATCGCCGCCGCGACCTCCATCCAGGCCGCGCTGAAGAAGGTCGGCATCAACGCCGAGATCCAGCAGTTCCCGCAGGGCAAGTACCTCTCCGACCACGTCGGTGTCCCGGCGTTCAACAAGGAGAAGAACGTCGGCCTGATGATGATGCAGTGGGGCGCCGACTGGCCGACCGGCTACGGCTTCCTGCAGCAGATCGTCGACGGCCGCTCGATCAAGGCCTCCGGCAACAGCAACCTGGCCGAGCTGGACGACCCGGCGGTCAACAAGCTGATCGACGACGCCGCGGTCAACACCGACAAGGCCGCCCGGGACAAGATCTACGCCCAGATCGACAAGAAGGTCATGGACGCGGCCGTCTACGTGCCGCTGACCTACTTCAAGGTCTTCCTGTTCCGCCCGGACAGCGCCACCAACCTCGTCTCCACGCCGGCCTACTCGGGTGAGTACGACTACCTGAACATCGGCACCACCAAGTAAGAGCCTGGCTCCGCATCCCTGAAGGCAGGTGAAGGCAGCGGCGCCCGCCCCCGTCCGGAGGACCCCGGACGGGGG
>NZ_JBHJRC010000298.1:0-10347 GCF_042261735.1 Kitasatospora sp. NPDC056327
GGTCTCCCGTCCGCATGCCGGACGGGAGACCGGGGCCCTTCCGTTCAAAACGGGCGAAACCCTATCGGTACATGCTCAAATGTCGCTCAGATGGACACCGCTATCCGGATCGTGCGTGGTACGACTGCTCCCCACCCCCACGGGACCCACCCACGAGACCACCCATCCAGGACGGTGAGACATGGCCGAGAAGCTCTACGACGAGGTCGTCGACGCGCAACCGGACGAGGAGGGCTACCACCGGGGCCTGGGCAGCCGCCAGATCCAGATGATCGCGATCGGCGGCGCGATCGGCACCGGGCTCTTCCTCGGCGCGGGCACCGCCATCTCGAAGTCCGGTCCCAGCCTGATCCTGTCCTACGCGGTCGCCGGCGTGGTGATCTTCGCGATCATGCGGGCCCTCGGCGAGCTGCTCACCTACCGCCCGGTCGCCGGCAGCTTCGCCGAGTACGCACGGGAGTTCGTCGGCCCCTTCGCCGGCTTCGTGACCGGCTGGACGTACTGGCTGTTCTGGGTCGTCACGGGCATGGCGGAGACCACCGCGGCGGCCGTCTACGTGAAGTTCTGGGCCCCCGACATCCCCCAGTGGCTCAGCGCCCTCACCTTCCTGGTGCTCCTCTACGGGGCCAACCTGATCTCGGTGAAGCTCTTCGGCGAGATCGAGTTCTGGTTCTCCATGGTCAAGGTGACCGCCATCATCGGCATGATCCTGATCGGCGTCGGGGTGCTCACCCTCGGCTTCAGCGACGCCGGCGACACCGCCTCGGTCACCCACCTCTGGCAGGACGGCGGCTTCTTCCCCAAGGGCGTCGGCGCCACCGTGATGACCCTGCAGATCGTCATGTTCGCCTACCTGGGCGTCGAACTCGTCGGCGTCACCGCGGGCGAGAGCGAGAACCCGCAGAAGACCCTCCCGCGCGCCATCAACACGCTGCCGTGGCGGATCGCGCTGTTCTACATCGGCGCCCTGGTGGTCATCCTCTCGCTGGTGCCGTGGACCGAGTTCCAGCCCGGCGTCAGCCCGTTCGTCGCCACCTTCGGCAAGATCGGCATCCCCGCCGCGGCCGGCATCATCAACTTCGTGGTGCTCACCGCCGCGCTCTCCTCCTGCAACTCCGGCATGTACTCCACCGGCCGGATGCTGCGGGACCTCGCCCTGCGCGGCCAGGCCCCCGGCCGGCTCACCGGGCTCAACTCGCACCGCACCCCGGCCGTCGCGATCACCGTCTCCTCGCTGCTCATGGGCCTGGGCGTGGTGCTCAACTACGTCGTCCCGGCCAAGGCGTTCGAGTACATCACCTCGGTCGCCACCGTCTGCGGCCTCTGGACCTGGGCGATGATCCTCGTCTGCCAGATCCGCTACCGCAGGGCCTGGCGGGGCGGGCACCTGCCGCCGCCCGGCTTCAAGGCGCCCGGCGGCACCTGGACCAGCTGGTCCGCGCTCGCCTTCCTGGTGCTGGTGGTCGTGCTGATCGGCCTGGACGAGGACAACCGGATCTCGCTGTACGTCTTCCCGGTCTGGGCGGCGCTGCTGGTGGCCGGCTACCAGGTGCTCAGGCGCCGCAGCCCGGAGGCGCTGCACGCGGTCGCCCACGACCACCTGCACGTGCGCGGCGGCGGCCCGGACGCCGGCTGACCGGGGCCGCGGCGTCGGCCGACCGAGCCCCGGACGCCCGCCGACCGAGCCTCGGACGCCCCGGCGCTCCCCGCCGGGGCGTGGTTATTCTGGCGCCATGCTGACCATCACCCGAGAACTGCGCGACGCGATCGTCGCCCACGCCCGCGCCGACCACCCGGACGAGGCGTGCGGCGTGGTCGCCGGACCGGAAGGCAGCGGCCGCCCCGAGCGGTTCATCCCGATGCTCAACGCGGCCCGCTCGCCCACCTTCTACGAGTTCGACTCGGGTGACCTGCTGAAGCTCTACCGCGAGATGGACGACCGGGACGAGGAGCCGGTGATCGTCTACCACTCGCACACCGCGACCGAGGCCTACCCCTCGCGCACCGACGTGAGCTACGCCTCCGAGCCGAACGCCCACTACGTCCTGGTCTCCACCGCCGGGGGCAACGGTCCCGACGACCCGTACGAGTTCCGCTCGTTCCGCATCGTGGACGGGGTGATCACGGAGGAAGACGTCCAGGTCGTCGAGGCCCACCCGGCCTGACCCGCACCCACCTGGGCGAGGCCCGCCGACCGTCCACGGGCGGTCGGCGGGCCACCGCCGTTTCCGGGCCGTCTCACCAGGGGAAACCGATTCATCCGGATCCCGAGACGGGCATGGAGGAGCGGGCCCGGGAATCTATACGATGAGCCCATGCGTTCCGTCGATGTGAGCACCCAGGCCCCGGGCACCCGCCTCGTGGCGCGCCTGCACATCGACCTGTGCCGGCACGCCGGCGCGATCTGTCCCGGTACGCCGGCGCGCTCGCGCTGAGCCGCGCCCGTCCCGGCCTGCCGCAGGCACCACCGCGCGGGCCGACCGCCCTGCCGCGCCCGCTGCGGCCCACCCACCTCACGACTCGCACAGGAGCGCACCCATGGCCATCGAGGTCCGCATCCCGACCATCCTCCGCACCTACACCGACGGCGCCAAGGCCGTCGAGGGCTCCGGCAGCAACCTCGGGGAACTCTTCCACGACCTCGACGCCCGCCACCCGGGCATCGCCGCCCGCCTGCTGGACAACGGCGAGCTGCGCCGCTTCGTCAACGTCTACCTGAACGACGAGGACGTGCGCTTCCTGGAGGGCATCACCACCGCCGTCGCCGACGGCGACAGCGTCACCATCCTGCCCGCCGTGGCCGGCGGCGCCCGCTGACCACCCGCCCGCCCCGTCCCGCGCACCGCCCGGGACGGGGCGGGCAGCCTCCGCTCCGCCCCTCACCCCGCCCGCCGGAGGACCCCTTGCGCTACGACAGCCCGCTCGAAGCCGTCGGCAACACCCCGCTGGTCCGCCTGCCCCGGCTCTCCGCCGCGGTGCCGGGCAACGCCGAGGGCCTGGTCACCCTCTGGGCGAAGCTGGAGGACCGCAACCCGACCGGCTCCATCAAGGACCGCCCGGCGCTGCACATGATCGAGCGCGCCGAGGCCGACGGCCGGCTCACCCCCGGCTGCACGGTCCTCGAACCCACCAGCGGCAACACCGGCATCTCGCTCGCCATGGCGGCCAAGCTCAAGGGCTACCGGATGGTCTGCGTGATGCCCGAGAACACCAGTGAGGAGCGGCGCGAGCTGCTCCGCATGTGGGGCGCCGAGATCATCCCCTCGCCCGCCGCCGGCGGCTCCAACACCGCCGTGCGGATCGCCAAGGAGATCGCCGCCGAGCACCCCGACTGGGTCATGCTCTACCAGTACGGCAACCCCGACAACGCCGGTGCCCACTACACCGGCACCGGCCCCGAGATCCTCGCCGACCTGCCCACCGTGACCCACTTCGTGGCCGGCCTCGGCACCACCGGCACCCTCATGGGCGTCGGCCGCTACCTGCGCGAGAAGGTCCCCGGCGTGCGGATCGTCGCCGCCGAGCCGCGCTACGACGACCTCGTCTACGGCCTGCGCAACCTCGACGAGGGCTTCGTCCCCGAGCTGTACGACGCCGAGGTGCTCACCACCCGCTTCTCGGTCGGCTCCGCCGACGCCGTCCGGCGCACCCGCGAACTCCTCCAGGAGGAGGGCATCTTCGCGGGCGTCTCCACCGGCGCCATCCTGCACGCGGCGATCGGCGTCGGCCGCAAGGCCGCCCAGGCCGGCGAGCGTGCCGACATCGTCTTCGTGGTCGCCGACGGCGGCTGGAAGTACCTCTCCACCGGCATCTACACGGCCGAGTCCACCGAGGCCGCCGTCGAGGCGCTGCAGGGCCAGCTCTGGGCGTGACGCACCCCCGCGCCGCGTGACGGCGGACCCGGAGGTGCGACCGCGGACCGGGTGCCGGACCGGGTGTCGGACCAGGATTTGTCCGGAACGTGCACCCGGTTCGTCACGGTACGACCACGGTGTCCGTTCCGCGGCGGAGCCGGCGGGATGTCCGGAAAGGCTGCACACGTCCGTCCCCACGCACACGCGGAGGTGACCCGTGACCCGCAGCACCGACCTGTGGTCGTACACCGAGATCGCCCGCCACATCAACGTCCAGCCGGAGACCGTGCGCAACTACCGGCGCCACGGCCTGCTCCCCGAACCGGACCTGCTCGACGGCGGCGGCCACCCCCGCTGGTACCCCGACACCATCCGCGCCTGGGCCCGCCGCCGTCCCGGCCGGCGCTGAGCGGCCCCGCAGCACCCCCCGTCCCCCGTCCCCCCGGCGTTCTGGTGATTCCAGCCACAGCACGGCACGGAGACGGGGGCAAAGTGCCGGTCCGCCCTTACCCTCGACACACGCGCAGGGCAGCGCCACCGGCCGGTACCCCCGGCCCGCTGTCATGACCAGCGGCAGCCAGGGATGTGTCGGGGCGGAGGGGCTCGGATGAAACTGACCGTGGTGGGGTGCTCGGGGAGCTTCCCGTCGGCCGACTCGCCGTGCTCCAGCTACCTGGTGGAGGCCGACGGCTACCGCGTCGTGCTCGACCTCGGCAACGGCGCGCTCGGCGCCCTCCAGAAGTACGTCTCGATCTACGAGGTCGACGCCGTCCTGCTCAGCCACCTGCACGCCGACCACTGCGTCGACCTGTGCGCCTACTGGGTCGCCCGCAACTACCGGGCCGAGGGCTGTCCCGAGCCGATGCCCGTCTACGGCCCGGCCGGCACCGCCGAGCGCATGGCCCGCGCCTACGACATGCCCGAGAACCCGGGGATGAAGGAGGTGTTCGAGTTCCGCACCCTCACCCCCGGCCGCTTCGACCTCGGCCCCTTCCGGGTCGACGTCGCCCAGGTCAACCACCCCGTCGACGCGTTCGCCTTCCGGCTGGAACACGACGGCCGCAGCCTCGTCTACTCCGGCGACACCGGCGAGAGCGCCGACCTCGTCGGGCTCGCCCGGGACACCGACCTCTTCCTCTGCGAGGCGGCCTACCTCGACGGCCGCGACACCTACCGCGCCGTCCACCTCAACGGCCGCGAGGCCGGCGAGCACGCCACCGCGGCCGGCGCCCGCCGGCTCGTCCTCACCCATATCCCCCCGTGGACGGACGCCGAACTCAACCGGCGGGACGCGGCCGCCGCCTACCCCGGACCGGTCGACATCGCCCGGGCCGGAGCGGTGTACGAGATCTGACGGACCGGCCGCCGCCGGCCGGCTCAGACGTACGTCAGCCAGTGCCGGTACCGCGGGTCCGCACCGGTCGCCGCCGCCCCGTAGGCCGCCCGCAGCCGCGCGGTCAGCGGCCCCGGAGCGCCCGGCAGCTCCCGGTCGTCCAGCGAGCGCACCGCCACCACCCCGGCCGCCGTCCCGCACAGGAACACCTCGTCCGCCGCGTACAGGTCCGACCGCAGCAGCGGCTCCACCCGCACCGGAACCCCCAGGTCACCGGCCAGCGTCAGCACCGTGTCCCGGGTGATCCCCTCCAGCGCGCCCGCGCTCGACGGCGGCGTGCGCAGCACCCCGTCCCGCACCGCGAACACGTTCTCGCCGGTGCACTCGGCCACCGAGCCGTCCGCCCCGAGCAGCAGCGCCTCGTCGTACCCCGCGTCGGTCGCCTCCCGGCGGGCCAGCACCGAGTTCAGGTACGGGCCGGTCGCCTTCGCGGCGGGCGGCACCGCGTTCGGACCGGTCCGCCGCCAGCTGCTCGTCTTCAGCCGGATGCCGCCCTCCGCCTCCGGCAGCTGCGAGTGCCACTCCCAGCTCGCGATCACCGCGGAGGTCGGCGAGGACCGCATGTCCAGCCCCATCGCGCCGTAGCCCAGGAAGGCGAAGTGCCGCAGGTAGCACGCGCGGTGGCCGTTGGCCCGGACCAGTTCGACCGTGGCCGCCGTCAGCTCCTCCACCCCGTACGGGAGTTCCATCCGCAGCATGCGCGCGCTGCGCTCCAGCCGGCGCAGGTGCTCGGGCAGCCGGAACACCGCGGGGCCGTCCGCCGTGGCGAAGGCCCGGGTGCCCTCCAGGACCCCGGTGCCGTAGTGCAGGCCGTGGGTGAGGACGTGCGTGGTCGCCGCGTGCCAGGGCACCAGCGCGCCGTCCTGCCAGATCGTCGAAGCTTCGGGAAGAGCCGTCATGGGCGCCATCCTCGCCACCCGGAGCCCGCCGGCGGGCCGTCCGGCCGCTGCCGGAACCGGCCATGACCGGGAGCGGAACCGCCCGTCCCGGAATGTGGAAAACCCCGGCGGCCGGCGCCGGGCCGTCACTAGGCTGCGCCGATGGAGAGCCCCGCCGACCGGGACGCCACCCGGCTCTACGCCCGACTGCTCGCCGAACCCGGCCGCCCGCCCGGCGAGTTGCTCCCCGGCTGGGACGCGCCGCGGATCGCCGCCGCCACCACCGAGCTCCTCGCCCTCGGCCTGCTCAGGCCCGCCGCCGGCCCGGCTCCCGCCACCGGCCCCGATCCCGGCCCCGATCCCGATCCCGGCCCCGGCCCCGGCCATGCCGCGGTCTCCGTGGACACCGCCGTCCGGCAGCTGCTGCTCGACGCCGACCGGCAGGTCACCGCCCTCGTCGGCGCCCTGCACCGGGCCCGCGACACGGTGGACCGCCTGCACACCGGCTACCTGCCCGTCCAGGAACACCACCGCGCCGGCACCGCGCTCGACGTCGTCCGCGGCGCCGACCGGATCGCCGCCCTGCTGGAGGACGCCGCCCGCGGCGCCCGCACCGAGGCGCTCTCGCTGCGCCCCGGACAGGACCTCTCCGGCCCGGCCCTCGCGGGCAAGCTCGCCCGCGAACGCCTCGCCCTCGCCCACGGCGCCGCCCTGCGCACCGTCTACCCGGCCGCCGCGCTGCGCCGTCCGGCCGTGCTCGGCCACGTCCGGGAGCTGGCCGGGGCCGGGGCCCGGATCAGGGTGGCGCACTCGCTGCCGCTGTGGCTGATCGTGGTCGACGCCCGGCTGGCGATCCTGCCCGCCCCGGGGGCGGGGCCGGGCGGGGACGACCCGGCCGCGGAGGCCGCCGTGGTGGTGCGCGATCCGGCGCTGGTCGCCCTGGTCGCCGAGCTGTTCGAGTACTTCTGGTCGGCCGCCTGGATCCCGCCCGAACTCCTCGCCGAGAGCGTCGGCATGACGGACCGTCATGCCGAGGTGCTGCGTCTGCTGGCGGCCGGGCGGACGGACGCGGCGATCGCCCGCACGCTCGAACTGTCCGAGCGGACGGTGCGCCGGCTGGTCGCCGAGCTGGCCGCCGGCCTGGGGGCGGGGAGCCGCTTCCAGGCCGGCGTGCACGCCGCCCGGCTGGGCCGCGTCTAGGGCGTGTCCTGTGGGTCTTGTCGGACCGGCCGCGCCGTTGGGGTGCGTGCCCCGGCGTCCGGGCCCGGCAGTGATCCACAAGACACGCCCCAGGGCCTCTCCTTCGGAGCACGTCGACCGCCCGGGGGGATCCGAAAGGGCGGCCCCGGGGCGGTGACGGTCCGGGCCGCGGGGTTCAGCGCCGGCCGGGGACCGGCAGGCCGAGGTGGTCGCGCAGGGTCGTCCCGGTGTACTCGGTGCGGAACACCCCGCGCTCCTGGAGCAGCGGGACCACCTTGTCGACGAACTCGTCCAGCCCGCCCGGGGTGAGGTGCGGGACGAGGATGAAGCCGTCCGCGGCGTCACTCTGCACATGGAGGTCGAGCTGGGCGGCGACGCTCGCCGGGGTGCCGATGAAGTTCTGCCGGCCGGTCACCTCGATCACCAGTTCGCGGCTGCTCAGCTTCTTCTCGGCCGCGACCGCGCGCCACTTGGCGGCGATCTCCAGCGGGTCGCCGAGCGAGGTGCGACCCTGGACGAGGCCGGAGTCGCGGACCGGGTCGACGGCCGGCAGCGGGCCGTCCACGTCGTGGCCGGAGAGGTCGATGCCCCAGATCTGCTCCAGGTAGTTGATCGCGGTGGCCGGGCTCACCTGGGCGCGGCGGATCTCGGCGGCCCGCTCGACGGCCTCGGCCTCGGTGTCGCCCAGGACGTAGGTGACCCCGGGCATGATCTTCAGCTCGTCCGGCTTGCGCCCGTACGCGGCCAGCCGGCGCTTGACGTCGGCGTGGAAGGTCTGGCCGGCGGCCAGGGTGGAGTGCCGGCTGAAGATGACGTCCGCGGCGGCGGCGGCGAACTCGCGGCCCCCGTCGGAGTCGCCGGCCTGGATCACCACCGGGTGGCCCTGCGGCGGGCGGGGCACCGAGAGGGTGCCCTCGACGTCGAACTGCGGCCCCTGGTGACGGACCGTGCCGCCGTCCGCGGCGTCCCAGAACTCCCGGGCCAGTTCGACCGATTCGGCGGCCCGGGCGTAGCGGTCGGCGCGGTCGAGGTAGCCGCCGCGGCGGAAGTTCTCGCCGGTGAAGGCGTCGGAGGAGGTGACCACGTTCCAGGCGGCCCGGCCGCCGGAGAGGTGGTCCAGCGAGGCGAACCGGCGGGCCAGCTCGTAGGGCTCGTTGAACGTGGCGTTGACGGTCGCGGCCAGTCCGAGGTGGGTGGTCACGGCGGCGAGCGCGTTGAGGACGGTGATCGACTCGGGGCGGCCGACCACGTCGAGGTCGTGGATCCGGCCCTTGACCTCGCGCAGCCGCAGGCCCTCGGCGAGGAAGAAGAAGTCGAACTTCCCGCGCTCGGCCGTCCGGGCGAGGTGGCGGAAGGAGTCGAAGGCGATCTGGCTGCCGGAGGCCGGGTCGGTCCACACGGTGGTGTTGTTGACACCGGGGAAGTGCGCGGCGAGGTGGATCTGCTTGAGCGGACGGTCCGTCATCGGGTCACCTCGGCGGTCTCGGCGGTGGCGGCCGGGCGGCCGGCGGGAACGGTGGCGGCGGGGGCCGCGGGCGCGGCGATGGTCGAGGCGAGGGCGTAGCGGCCGGCGGGCCGCTCCAGGCCGAGGTGGTCGCGCAGGGTGCGGCCGGTGTAGCCGGTGCGGAAGAGTCCGCGCTCGCGCAGGGCGGGGACGACGTGGCCGGCGATCGCGGCGAGGTCGCGGGCCGGGTCGGCCGGCACCAGGTGGAAGCCGTCGACCCCGCCGCCGCCCTCGGTGAGCTCGTCGAGGAGGGCGTCGGCGGCGGTGGCGCCGTCGAGCGCGGCGGGGACCCGGGCCAGGATCCGCAGGGTCTCGCCGCCGCGCAGCCGCAGCTCGGTGGCGGCGGTGAGCCGGGTGCTCCGGTCGGGGGCGTCGAGCAGGACGACGTCGGCGTGGCGCACCGCCGTGTCGACCCGGGCGCGGCTGCCGGGGCCGGCCTCCGGCGCGAGGTCGGCGGCCGTGACGGTGACCGCGATCACCGGTCGGCCCTGCGGCGGGCGGGGGGTGATCGAGGGGCCGCGGACCGAGAAGTGCGGGCCCTGGAAGTCGATGTAGTGGAGCTTGTCGCGGTCGACGAACCGGCCGGTGGCGGCGTCGCGGATCTCGGCGTCGTCCTCCCAGCTGTCCCAGAGCCGGGCGGCGACCTCGGCGGCGTCGGCGGCCTCGGCCCAGAGCTCCTCGGCGGGGGCGGTGCCCTTGCGGCCGAAGGCCCGTGCCTCGGCCCCGGTGTCGGAGACGCCGACCAGCCAGCCGGCCCGGCCCTCGCTGACCCAGTCCAGGGTGTTGACCGAGATGGAGGTGTGGAACGGCTCGGTGTGGGTGGTGGTGACGGTCGGGACCAGGCCGAGGCCGTGGGTGACCGGGGCGAGCCGGGCGAAGGTGGCGAGCGCGTCGAGCCGCCGGGGTTCGGGGGCGTAGGAGTCGTCGAGGGTGACGAAGTCGAGGGCGGCCCGCTCGGCGAGCCGGGCGAGCGCGGTGAAGTGGTCGGCGTCGACGCGGCCGGGGCTGTCGAGGGCGGCGGAGAGGTGCAACTGGCGGGGCATGGGTGGCCTTGGCCTTCCTGGGACGGAAGCGGTGCGTGCGGCTGTCGCGGACCGGCCCGCGGCCCCGGGGGCCGGGAGCGGGTGCGGTGTGCGGGGGCACGGGGCGGCGCGCCCGGGTGACGGGCGGTGCGGGAGACGGGGTCGGGCGGCCGGGCGCGGCGGGGACGTCAGCCGGGCGGCGGCGGGGGGAACGCTCGGGTCAGCCGCGACACGCCGCGGACCACACGCGACCGAAGTCGATGTGGCTGCGGGTCACCAGCAGACGGGGGGCGTTCACCGCTTCAGTTGACCAGCGGTTCCGCGGATCCGTCAACCACCGTCTCATCGGCCGGCCCCGGAGGTGGACAGCCGGCCGGCCCCGCGCCGGCGGGCGAGGGGGGCCGGTGCGGGGAGGGGCACGGCCCCGTCCGGGGCGCGGCGCGCTCCGGTTCCGGGCACGCGAACGGCCCCGCCCCGCCACCCGGGGGAGCGGGGG
>NZ_JBHJRC010000299.1:0-10259 GCF_042261735.1 Kitasatospora sp. NPDC056327
GGGGCCCGCCGGCGGCCGCCCGGCCGCACGCCCGCAGGGCCCCCCGCCCGGACGGCCCCCTGGGTCCGGTCCGGCTCGGTGCGGAAGGCCGGTGCTCAGCCGCCGGCCGGCTGCCAGGTGCCGAAGGGGCTGTCGGCCCCGGGGCCGCTCTGTCGCGCGGTCCGCAGGACGGCGTCCGGCCCGAGGGCCAGGACGACGCGGCGGCCGGCGGCGTCGAGCGCCACGGTGGGGGCGCCGACGATGAGCCTGCCGAGGTCGGACCACTTCGGGGCGAAGCCGCGGTCGGCCGCCGACTTCGACACCAGGCTGACCCCGCCGGCGTCGTTGCGGACGACCACGGTCGTCCGGCCGTCGGTCCCGGTCACCGCGGCCACGCCCTCCAGGCCGGCCGGGCCGCCCAGCGACTCGGGCGCGGTCGTCCAGGAGCCGCTCGGGCGCAGGTACCGGGTGACGACCTGGCCGGTGCCGGCCTGGTGGAAGTAGAGCTCGGGCCGTCCGTCGGCGGAGCGGCCCGCGGTGATCGGGCCCGCGGGGGCCGGTCCGAGGAAGGCGGCGTCCCGGACGAGGGGGCCGCCGGGTGCCGTCTGCCGCCAGTGCGCGATGCCGTCCCCGGTCGGCGCGAACAGTTCGATCCGGCCGTCGGCGGTGACGGTTCCGGCCAGGCCGTCGCGCACCCGGCTGCCGCCGAGGTCGGTCCAGTCCGCAGGCCAGTCGCCCCCCGGCCGCCGGACGAGCGCGCTGACGCCGCCGTGCGCGTTGCGGACGAAGACGGCCGGCCGGCCGTCGCCGCCCAGGACCGGGACGGGGCTGCCGACGTGTCCGGGAGCGGCGGGGTCGGGGTTGCCGAGTGCCGTCCACTCGCCCCAGCTGCCCGGGGCGGTCTGCGCGACGGTGACGATCCGGTCGTCGCCCGGCCGGACGCCGAAGAGGTGGATCAGCCCCTCGGCGTCCCGCAGCACGCCGAGGGCGGGCGCGAGACCCTCGCCGCCCGGCAGGGGCTCGGGGCCGCTCCAGTCGCCGCCCGGCCCGGACTCGCGCCAGACCTGCACCCGGTTGTCGAGCACGGCGAAGGCGTTCAGCGCGCCGGTGGCGTCCTGGGTGGCCCAGGCGGTCCCGTTCGACCACCGCGGATACTGCCGGGAGGGGAAGTCCGCGTAGAAATGGGCCTCGTCCGGATCGGGCTGGGGGTCGTACTTCCCGGAATACCCGCCGCCGGTCCCCGGGCGCTTCGGTCCGAGATAGGCGAGGAAGGTCCTGCGCTTCTCCTTCGCCGTTCCCGCGGGAAGGTTCGGCGGGTCCATGCGCACGTTGTAGTCGCGGTAGTTCCGGAGCAGCACCCGCCCGTTCCCGTCGGGCCCGTGATATCCGAGCGCGGCCTTTCCGGCGAACCGCGCGGCCGCGATGTGGTCGCTGTGGTCGGCCGGATTGAGCGGGTTCCGGTCGTAGCCGTACGGGACGCGGGGGTCCTGGGCGAGCAGCACCGTCGGGCGGAACCGTTCCATCAGCTCGGTGAGCGTGGTCACCACGTCGTCGTGGCGGTAGGCCTGGCCGGCGAACGCGGGGTCGCACGCCCCGTCCGCCGGCAGGCTGCCGAGCGTGGCCTGGTGGGAGGGACCGCCCGGGCCCTCGTTGAACAGGGTGTCGAGGGTGGCCCGGCCCCCGCCCGCCGGGTAGTGCCAGTCGCCGCCGTCGTGCAGCCGGAGGAACACCAGCTTGATCCGCGGCGCCTGGTCCAGGGTGTCCACCTGGACGGCCTTTCCGTTGGCCAGCCGCAGCACGGCGGTGTTCCAGGTGGGCTCGTTGACCCCCGCCAGCCGGGCGTGGGCGGCCCGGGCACCGGCGTCCCGGCTCGCGGAGTAGGCGCACGGATCAGCGAACCGGGCGTCCGCCGTGGCGCCGCCGGTCAGGAAGACGGTGACCGAAGGTGCCGCGTACTGGCGGCCGAGGTCCGGGCTCATGAAGAGGAGGTCGTCGTCCTGGTGCGCGACGATCTGCAGGAAGGATTCCTCGCCGGTCGTGGCGGGCGTGACAGCGGCCGGGGGCCGTACGGGTTCGGCGTGGGCGGGCGCCAGGGGAGCGGTCAGGGCTGCGGCGAGCGCCGTTCCCACGGCCTTCGGAAATCGCATCCCGCCCCCGCAGTCCTCGCCCCCGTGCGGGAGATCCTCGTAGCCGCCCGGTCGGCCCGGAAGGGACTATTCCCAAGGCGATCGGCCGACGTCAAATCCCGTTCGCGCACCCCCGCCGAAGGTCGGGGGTGCGGGTCGGGCGTCGCCGAACAAAACGGTTCTCGGCGTGCTCAATCGATTCTTGGCGGTCATTTATTTGTCTATCGGGGCAAAACAGTCGGAATCGATCCGGACTGCCGGTGATCATGAGTACGTGTGCGTACCGCTCCGGCCCCGTGCGCGTGGGGCGGTGGGGGCGTGGGCCGGGCGGACATCGTGAAGGTGCCCGGCCGGGGCGTCCCGGCCGGGCACCTCGTCGGTCGGCGTCCTCAGCCGGCGGTGCGCTCGTTCAGGCAGAGGATGTTCCCCTCGCTGTCCTTGAACCAGGCGGCACGCATGCCGTCGGCCTCGGCGACGCCGTCGACGGTCTTCAGTCCGGGCCAGTCGTATTCCTCGAACACGACGCCCTTGGCGCGCAACGCGGTCATCTCCGCGTCCAGATCGGGGACCTTGAAACTGGCCAGGGTGTGCTCCGCCCGGCCGCCGCTGGGCGTCTCGTAGATGCCGAACTCGGTGCCACCGCACTCGAAGGTCAGGTCGCCCTCCGGACCGGTGTCGGTGAGCTTCAGGCCCAGGGTGTCGGTGTAGTAGGACCTCGCCCGGGCCAGGTCGGCGGCAGGGATGATCGCCACCAGGGGTGCGTCTCCAAGCATGCTGATCGCCTCCTCGTGCTTCCAGCGTAGGTACGTCGGAGCGGCTGCGGCCAGGGCGGGCGGGTGCCGGCGTCCTCCGGCGGCCCGGCGGACACGGGGCGGGCACGGACGTGCTCCGAGGGTGTCCGCCGGACCGCCCGGCGGCCGCTACCGGCCCGGCCGCTACCAGCCGTGCGGGATCCGTTCCAGGACACCGCCCGCGAAGACGTCGTACAGGGGCAGGGTCTCCAGGTGGACGTAGCCGATGTGGCAGTCGCAGACCGGCAGCGGACAGGCGCGCGGCGCGAGCCGCGAGCGGTAGGAGCCGTCGTAGAGGTTGCCGAGCTCCTCGCGGACGAAGTGGCAGCGGCGGACGGTGCCGTCGCCGTCCACCGAGAGCACGGACTCGCCGGTCCGGCAGGGCCGGCCGGCGCTGGGGTGGGCGTGGCGGCTGAAGCCGAAGTGCGGATCCAGGGCCGCCCAGTCCCCGGCCTCGGCGTCGGTGTACGTACGGCCCTCGGCGGCGTTGATCCAGAGGTAGATCCCGGGGGAGAGCTCGGCCCGCAGCCGCCGGGCCGCCGCCAGGTGGTCGGGTTCGCCGACCACACCGACGCTGTACCGCACGCCCAGGGCGTCGAGTTCGCGGCACTTGGCGAGGAAGCGGTCGTGCTCGACCTGGCCGGGGTGGTAGGTCACCCAGAGCGCGAGGGTCGCCGGGTCCGCCTCGGCCAGCCAGCCGGTGCGGCAGCTGAGGTTGGTCTGGACGGCGACCCGCCGGACGTGCGGCAACCGGCTCAACCCGACCATGGCGCGCCGGTACCAGGACCGCACCAACCCCTCGCCCCAGGGCGTGAACAGCACCGAGACGGTGTCACCGGTGCCGGCGCGGCCCGCCACCCAGCCGGTGAACCGCTCCAGCGCGGCACGGTCGTCCCGCAGCTGCCCGGGGGTGTCGCGCCGCTTGGCGAACGGGCAGTAGGGGCAGTCGTAGTCGCAGGAGGCCAGCGGGCCCCGGTACAGCAGGCTGAGATCGACGGGCGGCCCGGCGGGGGCGGGGCCGCCCGGGTCGGCGGCGGGGGCGCCGGCCGGGGCCGGTCCGGCGGGACCGGTGCGGGTGGCCGGGCCGTTGGCGGGCATGCCGAGGAAGGTCACTTCGCCTCGTATCCCGCCATCAGCGTGCGGACCTCGGGGGAGAACAGCATCGGACCCACCGCGTCCGAGTGGGCCAGGCCCTCGGGCGACAGCCGCAGCCGGTCGGCCGCGTCCGGCCCGTCCGCGAGCCAGCCGCGGGCCGTGAACTCCGCCAGTTCGGCGGGGAAGTCCTCCGCCGGTGTGCCGCCGAACCGGTCCCGGTACTCGTCGAGTGCGAGTCCGTCGGCCTGGAGCAGCGACTGCACCAGGTGCCGCCGCCGGGCCTCGGCGGGCGTCATCGCCCGGCCGACCGGCGCGCGGTCGAACTCCTCGGTCGCCACGTAGTCGTCGATGATGCGCCGCACCGCGGTGGCGTCCACGGCGTAGTCGAAGGAGTAGTGCAGCCGGGAGGTGTAGGAGCGGGCCCCGCACCCGAGGCCGACCATGCCGTCGGTCTGGCAGGCGTACTCGCTCACCCCCGCCTGCGGTGCGGCGGCCCGGCGGAACATCCGCATCGACACCTGCTCGTAGCCGTGCGCCAGCAGGTGGTCGCGGCCGGCCCGGTAGAGCGCGAGGCGGCGGGCGTCCCACGCGGCCGGGCCCTCGGCCTCGCCGCGCCGGGCCAGGCCGGTCAACGGGCGGACGTAGAGCGGGTAGAGGTACAGCTCCTCGGGCTGCCAGACCAGCGCGGCGTCCAGCGAGTGGAGCCAGCCGGCCTCGGTCTGGCCGTCGATGCCGTAGATGAGGTCGATGTTGAGCACCGGGAACCCGGCGTCACGGATCCGCCCCAGCGCGGCCTCGACGTCGGCGCGCTTCTGCGGGCGGACCGCCGAACGGGCCTCCGCGTCGACGAACGACTGCACGCCGAGGCTCAGCCGTGTGGTGCCCCGATCGGCGAGCACCGCGAGGCGGTCGGCGGTGGAGGTGGCGGGGGATGCCTCGACCGACAGCGGGACCGCCCTCAGGTCGGCACCCATCCGGTGCTCGGCGATGTCGCAGAGCCGCTCCAGCTCGGCGGCGCTCAGGTAGGTCGGGGTGCCGCCGCCGAACGCGGCCAGCGCGAACCGGGCTCCCCCGTCCAGGGCCTCGCGGACGGCGCCCGCCTGCCGGTCGAGCGCGTCCAGGTAGGCGGTGGTCAGGCCGTCCGGCCCGCCGATCCGGGTGAACAGGTTGCAGAAGCCGCAGCGCACCTCGCAGAACGGGATGTGCAGGTAGAGCGAGAGCGCGTGCTGGGCCTCGCCGGCCCACAGGTCGCGCAGCAGCGGCCGGTCGGGCAGCGCGCGGTAGGCGGTCTTGTGCGGGTAGGCGTAGACGTACGACTGGTAGGGCGCCGCGTACGGGAGCCCGCCGGCCACCGCGGTCGGGGACGCCGGGGCGGCCGTCGGGGCGGCCGCGGCCGGCCGGGCCTGGGCGGTGGTCATGCGGTCTCCTCGGCGGGCGCGGCGGACGTGCTGGACGTGGTGCGTTCGGCGGGCTCGGTGTACTCGGCGGACGGTGTGCCCGCCGGGAGCGTGAAGTGGGCGTACGGCACCGTCCAGACCACCTCGTGGCCGATCCGGTGACCGGTGTAGCCGTCCTCCCCGTAGGCCGTGCCGTGGTCCGAGCAGACGATCGCGAAGCACGGCCGCCGCGCGCTCATCGCCGTGAACAGCCGGCCGATGTGGGCGTCGACGTACTCCAGCGCGGCGGCGTGGCTCTCCCGGCTGTCGCCGTGCTCGCGGGTCGCGCCGGGCAGGTGGAACCAGTTCGGCTGGTGCAGCGCCGAGACGTTGACGAACAGGAAGAGCGGCCGGTCGGCGGGCTGCTCCGCGGCCACCCGCTCGGCGCGGGCGACCTGCTCCTCGAAGGAGGTCGGCGAGGGGACGCCCATCTCCGGCGCCCAGTGGCTCTCCTGGAAGAGCCCGGGGAGCACCGAGCCCAGCGGGCCCTGCTTGTTGAAGAAGCCGACGCCGCCGATGCAGACCGTCCGGTAGCCGGCCGCGGCGAGCGCCGTCGGCAGGTCCGGGGCGTCGAACACCCAGGTGCGCGGCGCGGTGCTCTCCGAACCGGCGAACCGGGCGGCGAACAGGCGCGGGTGCGGGCCGCCGGGCGCGGCCGGGGTCGGCAGGAAGCCGGCCAGGATCGCCTGGTGGGCGGCGTAGGTGAAGCTGCCGGGGGAGTGGCGCCGCTCCCAGCGCCCGCCGGGCAGATGGGCGGCCAGGTGCGGGAGCCGACCGGCGGCGGCCAGCTCCTCGGCGACGTCGAAGCGCAGGGTGTCGAGGGTGACCAGCAGCAGGTCGTGGCTGCCCACCACGGCGTTCATGTCGGGTGCGGACACGTCGCGTGCGGGTGCGGGGACGTCGGGCGCGGCGATGCCGGGTGCGGGCGTGCCGGGCGGGGGGACGGGGATGCCGGGGCGGTGGTTCATCGGGGCTGTTCCGTACGTGGGGGGATCGTCTGTTCCGGAGCGCGCGCGGCCGGGGCGGCGCCGAGCGCGGCGAGTTGGGCGGCGTAGGTGTCGAGGCCCTCGGCGGGGCCGCCGGGCAGGCCGGTGAGCCGGGGCAGCAGGTCCCCGAAGGCGTTGACCTCGCCGACCACCGCGCGCCGCCACCCGGCGGTCGGCAGGACGTCGACGCCGACCATCGGGGAGCCGGGGAAGCAGGCGGCCGCCCGCTCCGCCGTCTCCAGGAGATCCGGCCAGGCCGGACCCGCCGCCTCCCGGGCCAGCTCCAGGCTGCCTCTGGCGCCGCCGAGGTGGAGGTTGGTCATCGGCCGGGCGCTGGTGCGGACCACCGCGTGGGTGGCCCGCCCGGCGACCACGACCACCCGCAGGTCGGCCGAGCGGCCCGACTGGGATGCCTTCGGGACCCACTGCTCGACGTGCAGGCCGTCCGGTGCGAGCCGGTCGACGAGCTCCGCCACCTGCCGCTCCTCCTGGTAGCGGCGGACCCGCAGCGAGTTGTGCAGCCGGCCGTCGGCGAGCTCCACCGAGGTGGTGGCCCGCAGCTGGCCGCGCGGCCCGAACTCCAGCGCCACCACGCCGGAGGCCGAGGAGCCGTGGGACGGTTTGACGAAGACCCGGCGCAGTCCGGCGGCGTCCAGGCGGACCCTGAGGTCCTCCCAGCCGGTGACGGCGTCGCCGCCCAGGGCACGCGGCACCGGCACCCCGGCCGCCGACAGCAGCGCGTGCGCCCGCCGCTTGTCGAACATCACGGCGATCTCCTCCGGGTCGCCGAGGAGCCGCACACCGGGGGCCCGGGCGAGCGTGCGCAGCGCCGCCGTCACCCCGGCGTACCAGGCGGCCCCGCCCTCGACCCGGGTCGGTTCGTACCCGGAGCCGAGCGCCGGCCCGCGCAGCAGCGCGTCCACCGCCTCCTCCTCGCCCGGTGACTCGATCCGCAGCACACTGCCCTCGGGCAGCCGGTGGGTGCCGCGCAGCAGGTCGAGCCAGGGCAGGACGGCCGGTTCGGGCAGCCCGGCGGCCCGGGCGGCGTCCGCGAACAGCGTCACCCGGCGGTGGCCGGGGTTGCCGAGCACGGTCAGCCGCCCGGACGGCGGGAGCCGGTGGCGGGTCCGGGCCGGTGCCCCGGCACCGGGGGTCGTCGTCGTCATCCGCGCCCGCCTACTCGGCCACCGCGACGTAGCGCCACTCGCCGTCGTCCTCCTCCTCCGCCTCGGAGAGGTCGACGTCCACGCCCGTCAGGGCCTGGCGCACCCGCTCCTGCATGGCGTCGGTGAGGTAGTGGTGGTGCAGGTCGAGGGCCTTGAGGTGGGTGAGCGGCTGGCCCTCCAGCAGCGCCGCCGCGCCCTCGTCGCTCAGCACGCCCATGGCGAGGCTCAGCGTCCGCAGCTGCGGCACCACCGGGGCGTTCGCGACGGCGGCGGCGATCTCGTCCTGGAACTCGCTGTTCTCCAGGCCGAGGTGGCGCAGGGCCGGCAGCCTGGTGCCGGTCAGGATCGGCGCGACGTCGTCGATCGTCGCGTCGCCGCCGTACTCGTCGACGCCGAACCAGAGTTCCAGGCGCTCCAGGGCGGGCAGTTCGCTCGCCGCGACCGCGCGCACCACCTCGGCCGGCAGCCCGCCGGTCTCGAACCGCAGGTCGGTGAGGCGCTCGTGCCGGAACGGGGCGAGCCGCAGCCCGTTCCCGCCGCGCACCACCAGTTCGGTCAGCCGGGGGAACGCCTTCACCACCGGGGTGACGTCGGACATCTCCAGCCAGGAGATCTCGCAGTCCTCGTACGTGACGTCGGCGACGAACAGCGCTTCCAGGGCCGGGAAGCGTCCGGCGTCGGCGACGATCGTGGCGAGGGCCGGGCCGACGGGGGTGTAGTCGTTGGTCCACCAGGGGCCGATGAGCAGCGCGCGGACCGTGGCCGGGTCGACGGCGGCGAGGAAGGCGGACCAGACCTCGTCGAAGCCGCCCTCCGCGCCGTACGCGACGGACAGCCGCCAGGCGACGGCGTCCGCGGCCGGCGGCTCGACCGGCTCGCCCTGCTCGGACCGGCGGGGCTTGCCGAGCGAGAAGTTGACGACCGGCAACCGGAGGAAACGGTCGGCGGTTCTGGTGATGATCACGGTGCCCCCCTGGGCGGCATGGCTGGTTGGTCCTGGAGCGGGTGCTGGGTCGTGCGGGAAGGGCCGGTCGGCCGCTGCCTCACTCGGCGACGGCGACGTAGCGCCACCGCTCGTCGGGCTTGCCGGCCCCGGACAGGTCGATCGCGACCCCGGGCAGGGCCTGGCGCAGCCGCTCCTGCACGGCGTCGCTGAGGTAGTGGTGGTGCAGGTCGAGGGCCTTGAGGTGGGTGAGCGGCTGGCCCTCCAGCAGCGCCGTCGCGCCCTGGTCGGTGAACACGCCCATCGACAGGTTCAGCGACTCCAGGCGGGGCACCACCGGGGCGTTCGCCACGGCCGCGGCGATCTCGTCCTGGATCTCGCTGTTCTGCAGGCCGAGGTGGCGCAGTGCGGGGAACCGGGTGCCGTCCAGGAACGGCTCCAGGTCGGCGAGCCGGGTGGTGCCGCCGTAGTTCTCCACCCCGAGCCAGAACTCCAGGCGCTCCAGGGCGGGCAGGTCGCTCGCCGCGACGGCCAGCGGCACGTGGCGCGGCAGGCCGCCGGTCTCGAACCGCAGCGCCCGCAGGTGCTCGTGCCGCACGGTGCGGAACAGCGGGTCGTCGCCCCCGGTCGCGTCCTCCTCGTCCTCCGGCCCGCCGGTGGAACCGCGCACGACCAGCTCGGTGAGCAGCGGGAAGGCCGTCAGCACCGGGGTCACGTCGACCATCTCGATCCAGGAGATCTCGTTCTCCTCGTACGTGATGTCGCCGATGAACAGGCCGCGCAGCGCGGGCAGCCGCCCGGCCGCGCCGAGGACGGCGGCCAGCGGCTCGGCGAAGCTCTCCGGGCCGTCCTGCGACCACTCGCCGATCACCACGGCACCGACGGCGGTGGTGTCCACCGCGTCGAGGAACTGCTGCCAGCGCGCGGTCCACTTCTGGTCCGCGTCGAACTCGACGGCGATCTTCCAGGCGACGGTGGCCGGTTCGGGGAGCGGGCCGCCCCCGTCGACGGCCGTGACGAAGTCGAGAACCGGCAGGCCGTGGAACTCCTCGATGTGGTTGTTGACCGTCATGCGCTGCTCCTCGGGGGGTCGGTGCGGGCCGAACAAGTGTCTACCAGCAGGGACCGACAAACCGGTGTCCGGGGCATGGCCCGGGCGCGTTGCCGGGTGGCCCCCGGCCGACGGCGCGATGCCGCCGCCACTGACACGGCATCTCTCCAGAAGCCTCACAGGCAGGCGTGGAACCCGACGCGCCCGCTGCCCGGGCTCCGCATGTGCACGCGGCCGTGTACCGCCGGCGCCGACGGACGGCGACCGGCGCGGGCCTGCCGCCCGGCGGCACGGGGAAGAACCCATGGACCACCGCGCGCCCTGTCGCCGCCGTCTGAACGGCGCTCCGGCCTGCCCCGGCTGCGGGGCGCCCACCACCGGCCCGGGCGGGCGCCACCACCGGGGGCCGGGCGGGCGGACGCGCTTCCCGCTCCGCCCGCAGGACCGCCCGGGGACGCCCGGTCGGGGACGGCTCCGGCCGTGCCCCCGTCGGCGGCGCCCGCCCCCGCAGGTCGGCGCGCGGTACGGGACCCACGCCGGAAGGGGCGCGAGCCCGGGCGGCGGCGGGGCCGGCTCGCCGTGTCGGTGGTGGGGCCGGCCCTCGTCGGGCTCGGAGCGGTGACGCCGACGGCCAACGGCACCGAGGGCGCACCCGCCGAGGCCGCGGTGGGCGAGCCGCCCGGCAC
>NZ_JBHJRC010000300.1:0-10188 GCF_042261735.1 Kitasatospora sp. NPDC056327
CGACGACCAGCACGGCGATCATCGCCCAGTTGGCGGCGGCCAGCTTGCCCGCCTCGTTCAGCGCGATCAGCAGCGCACCGACCGAGACGACCAGCAGCGCCACGCCGGGCCAGTCCATCCCGGCGCGTGCACCCGGCGCCGGACCGCGCGGGGTGACGGACGTCACCGGCCCGGGGACGCCCACCCTTCGGGACCGGGGCCGCCGGGACCCTCCCGGGCGAACTAAAGTCGTCCGTATGACGAAAACCCCGGACAGCGCCGTCCGCTCCTACATCGACCGGCACCGGGCCGCCTTCCTCGCGGACCTCGGCGACTGGCTGCGCATCCCCTCGGTGTCCGCCGACCCCGGCCGGGCCGGCGACGTGCGCCGCTCCGCCGAGTGGCTGGCCGCCAAGCTGCGCGACACCGGCTTCCCGGTGGCCGAGGTGTGGGAGACGGACGGCCTGCCGGCGGTGTTCGCCGAGTGGCCCTCCGGGGACCCGGACGCGCCGACCGTCCTCGTCTACGGCCACCACGACGTGCAGCCCGCCGCCCGGGAGGACGGCTGGGCGACCGACCCGTTCGAGCCGACCGTGACCGACGGCCGGCTGTACGCCCGCGGCGCGGCCGACGACAAGGGCCAGGTGTTCTTCCACACCCTCGGCGTCCGCGCCCATCTGGCCGCCACCGGCCGCACCGCGCCGGCCGTCAACCTGAAGCTGCTGGTGGAGGGCGAGGAGGAGTCCGGCTCGCCGCACTTCGCCGGCCTGGTGCGCCGCGAGGCCGGCCGGCTGGCCGCCGACGTGGTGATCATCTCGGACACCGGCATGTGGTCCGAGGCCACGCCGACCGTCTGCACCGGCATGCGCGGCCTGGCCGACGCCCAGATCGACCTCCACGGGCCGGACACCGACATCCACTCCGGCTCCTTCGGCGGCGCCGTGCCCAACCCGGCCGCCGTCGCCGCCGAGCTGGCGGCCGGCCTGCACGACGCCGACCGCAGGGTGGCGGTCCCCGGCTTCTACGACGGCGTGGTCGAGCTGACCGAGCGCGAGCGCGCGCTCTTCGCCGAGCTGCCCTTCGACGAGGAGGCCTGGCTGAAGGTCGCCAAGTCGTACGGCACCCGCGGCGAGGCCGGCTACTCCACCCTGGAGCGGATCTGGGCCCGTCCGACCGCCGAGGTCAACGGCATCTGGGGCGGCTACACCGGCCCCGGCGGCAAGACCATCGTGCCCGCCTCGGCCCACCTGAAGCTCTCCTTCCGGCTGGTCGCCGGACAGGAGGTGGAGAAGGTCCGCGAGGCCGTCCGTGCCTGGGTGGCCGACCGGGTGCCCGAGGGCATCCGCTACGAGCTGGCCTTCCCGGGCGCCACCCGCCCCTGCCTGACCCCGCTCGACCACCCGGCGCTGCGGTCCACCGTCCGGGCGATGGGCCGCGCCTTCGAGCAGAAGATCCTCTTCACCCGCGAGGGCGGCTCCGGCCCGGCCGCCGACCTGCAGGACGTGCTCGGCGCGCCGGTGCTGTTCCTCGGCATCTCGGTGCCCTCGGACGGCTGGCACTCGGTCGACGAGAAGGTCGAGCTGGACCTGCTGGCCAAGGGCGTCGAGGCGGCCGCCTACCTGTGGGAGGACCTGGCCGAGAACTGGCGGCCGGGCGGCGGGGAAGCGTGAGCCGGCGGCGAGCGCGGCCGCGGCCGGCCTCCGCGCGCACGGCCGCGGGAGCGCCGGCGAACCCGAACCCGACCCGTCCGGAAGACTCATCACGTGGGGATGGAACAGTTGAGCACCGTGCCTGAGACCGAACGCCCGCTGAGCCTGGCGCTGGCCCGGGCCGGGGTGGACCGGGCGGCCCATCACCGGTTCGACGAGCCCTGGCTGGCGGCCGCGTGGAGCCACCCGACCACCAAGGTGCTGCCGATCGCCGGCGGCGAGGCGTTCGTGGTGGACAGCGGGCAGGGGACCGAACTGGTCCTGATGCCCTCCTTCGAGGCCCCGCAGACCGGCGACCGCTACTTCCTCGGCACCGACGAGGACGGCGTCTCCTACTTCGCGCTGGCCGGCGAGAGCCTGCCCGGCCGGCTGGACGGCGACGCCCGCCCGGCCGGGCTGCGCGAGGTCGGCGCGCTGCTCTCCGACCGGGACGCCGGCCTGCTGGTGCACGCGGTCGCACTGGAGCACTGGCACCGGCTGCACAGCTTCTGCTCGCGCTGCGGCCACCCGACCGAGAAGGCCGGCGCCGGCCACGTGCGCCGCTGCACCTCGTGCGCGGCCGAGCACTACCCGCGCACCGACCCGGCGGTGATCATGCTGATCACCGACGAGCAGGACCGCTGCCTGCTCGGGCGGCAGGCACTGTGGCCGGAGGGCCGCTGGTCGACGCTGGCCGGCTTCGTCGAGCCGGGGGAGTCGATCGAGCAGGCCGTGGTGCGCGAGGTGCACGAGGAGGCCGGGGTGCGGGTCGCCGACGTCTCCTACGTGGCCAGCCAGCCCTGGCCGTTCCCGTCCAGCCTGATGCTGGGCTTCCTGGGCCGGGCGCACGCGGAGGGCACCACGATCACCGTGGACGGCGAGGAGCTGGCCGAGGCGCGCTGGTTCTCCCGGGAGGAGCTGCGGGCGGGCATGGCCGCGGGGGAGATCCTGCCGCCGTCCGGGATCTCGATCGCCCGGCACCTGGTCGAGGTCTGGTACGGGGAACCGCTGCCGGCGGCGGCCCGCTGGTAATTCCGGGCCGACGCCGGGGCCGGCGGAATGGTCCGTTCTTCGGATCGGGGGCGCGCGGAGCTGTTCCGCGCGCCCCCGATTGCCATTCCGAGCCCGTCTCCACAGGATGTTCGTCATCGGAGCGGTCATGTCCAGTAGGGCCCGGGGGCGGTCGCCGGCCCGTGTCACCGATCCCGGTCGACTTTGCCGCAAACGGCTGAAAGCCCCTCACCCGTCTCGCTACATTCGCTCGGTGACAATCCCCCGGGGCACCGCCCAATCCCCCAAATACCAGCGCCTCGCCGCGGACCTGCGCCGCCGGATCACCGAGGGCGAGTTCACCACCGCGGCCGCCCTCCCGGTCGAGAGCGAGCTGGAACGCCAGTACGGCGTCGCCCGCAACACCGTCCGCCTCGCCGTCGACGTGCTCGTCAACGAGGGCCGCCTCGTCCGGCTCCAGGGCAAGGGCACCTACCTGCGCGAGCACCCCGTGCTCGACCACCGCGCCTACGGACCCGCCCCCTGCCTCGACCCGCAGGCCACCCCCCACGACTGCCTCGCCCTCCCCGGCGACGTCTACCGCGACGAGGCCGCCGAGAGCGGACGCGAACTCACCGTCGACTTCGAGATGATGATCGTCCGGGCCCGGGTCGACATCGCCGAACGGCTCGGCCTGCGCCCCGGCGAGGCCATCGTCGTCCGCCGCCAGCTGCGCATGCTCGACCGCGAGCCCTACTCCATCGAGGAGAGCCACTACCGGGCCGGCCTCGCCGCCGGCACCCCCCTGATGGAGCCCGACCAGATCGACGGCGGCGACGAGGCCGTGCTCGCCGCCCTCGGCCGCACCGAGGTCGGCGCCGTCGACCACCTCGTCGCCCGGATGCCCGGACCCGAGGAGGCCCAGTGGTTCCAGGGCGGCCCCGGAGTGCCGCTGATGGTCCAGACCCGGGTCACCTACGACCGGCGCGGGCCCGTCCGGGTCATCGAGACCCGCTACTCCGCCGACCGCAGCCGGCTCGTCTACGGCGTCGGCGACCTCGCCGTCCGGGCCTCGCTGCCCGCCCCCGCCGCACCCGTCGACCAGGCCCGGGCCGACGCGCAGTAGCCGCGGTGGCGTGCGCGCCGGCCCCGTGCCCGGGAGGGGCCTCAGGCCGCCAGGGCCTTCTTCACCTGCAGCAGGCTCGGGTTGGTCATCACGACCCGCTCGCCGCCGCCGGCCGGCGACACCAGGACCGTCGGGACGGTCTGGTTGCCGTTGTTCACCGACTCGACGAAGGCCGCCGACGCCGGGTCCTCCTCGATGTTGATCTCGGTGTAGCCGATGCCCTCGCGCTGCAGCTGGCTCTTGAGCCGGTTGCAGTAGCCGCACCAGGTCGTGCTGTACATCGTCACGCTGCCGGACATCGAGGGGACTCCTTCGGATCGGGAGGGGGCGGAACGGGAACCCGTGCGCTCCGCACGGTTCCGGGGGGACAACGTCCACCGCGCGGCGGTCATTCCGCGACCCGGCCGGTCCCCGGACCGCTCCGGCGCGCGCCCACCGGCACCGGCGCGAGGCGGGCGTCACACGCCCCAGCGCGCACCAACCCGCCGTCCTCGCCGCGATCATCCGGCGATCACACCGCGCCTGTGGACAACTCCACCCGGAATGTCCGCGCGGACTGAGAGGATGGAACGCATGCAGGAAGACCTCTTGAGCGGCAGCCCGTTCGACGGACACCACGACGCCCACCGGACCGGCAGCGCCGACGCCGGCGGCCCCGACGCCGTCCTCGCCGGACTCGACCCCGAACAGCGGGCCGTCGCCACCGCCCTGCACGGCCCCGTCTGCGTCCTCGCCGGCGCCGGCACCGGCAAGACCCGCGCCATCACCCACCGCATCGCCTACGGCGTGCGCAGCGGCGTCTACCAGCCCCAGCAGGTCCTCGCCGTCACCTTCACCGCCCGCGCCGCCGGCGAGATGCGCGGCCGCCTGCGCCAGCTCGGCGCCGACGGCGTCCAGGCCCGCACCTTCCACGCCGCCGCCCTGCGCCAGCTCCAGTACTTCTGGCCCCGCGCCGTCGGCGGCCCCGTCCCCCAGCTGCTCGAACGCAAGGTCCAGCTCGTCGCCGAGGCCGCCGGCCGCTGCGGCCTGCGCGTCCAGCGCACCGAACTGCGCGACCTCACCGCCGAGATCGAATGGGCCAAGGTCACCCAGACCGGCCCCGACGACTACCCCGCCGTCGTCGCCAAGTCCGGCCGCGACGCCCCCCGCGACCCCGCCGAGACGGCCCAGGTCTACCGCGTCTACGAGGAGACCAAGAGCCGCCGCGGGAACATCGACTTCGAGGACGTCCTGCTGCTCACCGCCGCCATCCTGGAGGACCGCCCCGACATCGCCGACCAGGTCCGCGCCCAGTACCGGCACTTCACCGTCGACGAGTACCAGGACGTCTCCCCGCTCCAGCAGCGCCTGCTCGACCAGTGGACCGGCCCCGGCGGCGGCACCAGCCTCTGCGTCGTCGGCGATGCCAGCCAGACCATCTACTCCTTCACCGGCGCCACCCCCGACTACCTCCTCGGCTTCCGCACCCGCCACCCCGAGGCCACCGTCGTCAAGCTCGTCCGCGACTACCGCTCCACCCCCCAGGTCGTCCACCTCGCCAACGGACTCCTCGCCCAGGCCCGCGGCCAGGCCGCCCGCCACCGCCTCGAACTCGTCTCCCAGCGCGAGGCCGGCCCCGAGCCCGTCTACACCGAGTACGAGGACGAGCCCACCGAGGCCGAGACCACCGCCCGCCGGATCAAGGACCTGCTCGCCACCGGCGTGCGCGCCAGCGAGATCGCCGTCCTGTTCCGCACCAACGGCCAGTCCGAGGTCTACGAGCAGGCCCTCGCCGACCTCGGCGTCCCCTACCAGCTCAAGGGCGCCGAGCGGTTCTTCGAACGCCCCGAGGTCCGGGACGCCGGCGTCCTGCTGCGCGGCGCCGCCCGGGCCGGCTCCGACGCCGGCGCCGACGACGCCCCCGACCTCGCCGGCCAGGTCCGCGCCGTCCTCGCCGCCCGCGGCTTCACCCCCGAACCCCCGGCCGGCTCCGGCGCCGTCCGCGACCGCTGGGAGTCCCTCGCCGCCCTCGTCCGGCTCGCCGAGGAGTTCGAACGCGGCCGCACCGCCGACGGGCTCGCCACCGACCTCGCCGCCTACGTCGCCGAACTCGACGCCCGCGCGGCCGCCCAGCACGCCCCCGCCGTCGAAGGCGTCACCCTCGCCTCCCTGCACGCCGCCAAGGGCCTCGAATGGGACGCCGTCTTCCTCGTCGGCCTCACCGAGGGCACCCTGCCGATCATCTACGCCAAGACCGACGAGCAGATCGAGGAGGAGCGCCGCCTCCTCTACGTCGGCGTCACCCGGGCCCGCAAGCACCTCACCCTCTCCTGGGCGCTCTCCCGCTCCCCGGGCGGCCGCGCCTCCCGCAAGCCCAGCCGCTTCCTCGACGGGCTGCGTCCGGGCTCCAGCGCCCCCGGCACCCGCCCCGCCGGCCGCGGCCGGGGCGCCGAGGCCGGCGAGCGCTCCGCCGGGCGCCGGGTCCGCGGCCCGGTCACCTGCCGGGTCTGCGAGCGGGTCCTCACCGATGCCGTCGAGCGCAAGCTCCGCCGCTGCGAGAGCTGCCCCTCCACGATGGACGAGGCGCTCTACGAGCGGCTGCGCGAATGGCGCGCCGCCCAGGCCCGCGAACAGGGCGCCCCCGCCTACGTGGTGTTCACCGACGCGACCCTGATGGCCATCGCCGAGGACGTCCCCGCCAACCGCCAGGAGCTCGCCGGCATCTCCGGGGTGGGGGCCATGAAGCTGGACAAATACGGGGCGGCCGTGCTCTCGTTGTGTGCTGGGGAGGAGCCCACGGGGGATCCGGTGGACGTCACGGACGACCAGCCGGAGGAACCGGCCTGAGCCGGTCCGGGGCGATCACGGCCGGCGCCGGACGGCGCCGCGGAGACCGTCGGGAAACTCACCGGAAAAATAGTTTGCGCGTCGTGCCGGGAGCGCAATAGCCTGCCGGAGCGGTCAAGGGGACGCGATCGTACGGGGTGACGCCCGTCGTCACATTCCCCTGCGCCCACCAGTTCCACCCAAGCCCCACCAGCGTGAACAGCTCCACCGAGACAGACATCCGAACAGTTCGGAGCCCGGGAAACCAGGCCCCGCGAGACGCCGAGAGGAGGCGAATGCAGTGGAAACCATGATCACCAAAATGACTGGCCTGACCGTTGTCGCCGCCTCCCTGCGTGCCGCGAGCCTGCGGCGCTCCGCCGAGCTGTGCGCAACCGGTCTGGGTCTCGGCACCACCGGTGTCTCCGTCGTCACCGCTTCCCCCGCCCCCGCTGTCAGTGGCCTCGGACACACTGGCCCCGGCAGCAATGGCATCCAGGGCGGCAGCCTCGACGGCACCCGTGTCGAGACTGGTCTGTCCCGCGACCGGGCGTCGGCCGACGCTTCGCGCTCCCTGCGCGATGAGCGACCGACCCAGGCACCGAAGACGGCTGTAGCCATCGCCATGCATGGCGGCTATGCGCAGGTCATCGGTGCCGGAAACGCCCAGAAGCAGAACGAGCAGCAGATCACGCAGGCCAAGGCCGCCTTTACCGGCGCCAAGGCCATCCGGATGTGGGCCTTCCGCGGCCCTGAACCCTGGAGAGAACGAACCTGAGCCAGCCTCAGGTCGGCGCCTCCAGGGCCGCGGAACCCGTCACACCGGGATCCGCGGCCCTTCTGTTTTGTCCGGTACGCAAGACCACCCAGGCCCTCCGGGGCCTCCGGCCCAGCCCCACCAGTCGGCTGAGCCGGACCCACTGAGAAGACGAGGAAGACGCCCACAGTGTCCACGGTCATCACACCGCCCACCCCGTCCGTACCGCCGACAGACCAGACCAAGGCCGACCAGGCCGACCCCCCGGAGGTTCTCCCCATGCAGTTCACCTCGATCGACCAGGCCGAAGAGCTCGGCCTCCCCATCCCGTGCCGCGCCTTCGACCCCGAGGTCTTCTTCGCCGAGACGCCCGCCGACGTCGAGTACGCGAAGTCCCTCTGCGGCACCTGCCCGGTGAAGGACGCCTGTCTCACCGGCGCGCTGGAGCGCCGTGAGCCCTGGGGCGTCTGGGGCGGCGAGCTCTTCGTCCAGGGCGTGGTCGTGGCCCGCAAGCGGCCCCGCGGCCGCCCGCGCAAGACCGAGGTCGCGGCGTGAACCCCGCGTCCGGAGCCGGAACCGTCCGCCGGGGAGAGCAGCCCCTGCCGGACAACGCCCTCCGCCGCTCCGTACGCCTCGCCGCCGCCAAGGCCGACGCGGCCCGCATCCACCCCTTCCCGACGACGCACCACGAGCAGGACCACCACATGACCGCCGCCGCCATCGATCCGACCGTCCGCGCAGAGCAGACCACCGAACTTCAGATCCAGAACAGGACCCTCGAAATGCAACTCCTCCACGAATCCCTGGCGCGCGCCCATATGCAAGAGCGCCTCCAGGAGGCCGAGCACCAACGGCTCGTCGGCCGGCTCGCCCGTGCCCACCGGCTCAAGCAGAAGGCCGAGCGGGCCTCTTTGCGTGCCCGCAAGGCGCTCGCCGTCGCCCTGATGTGACCGCCGGGGCCGGGCGCTCACCCGCCCGGCCCCATCTCCGGCCCCGTCGGGCCCCCTATGTGCCGCAGGCCGCGCCCGGATGCCGGGGGCGGCCTGCGTGCTCGTCGTGCCTGCCGTGCGTCGTTCCCGCCGTGTCTGCCGTGTCTGCCGTGTCTGCCGTGCCTGTCGGCCCCGTCGGCCCCGTCGTGCTCCTCGCGACGGGTGACGGGCGGACGGGTCAGTCCTCCGCGGCCGGGTCCCGGCGCTCGGCCGGGGCCTTCTTCGGGGCGCTCCGCCGCGGGGCTGCCTTCTTCGCGGGCGTGCCCTTCGCCGGTGCGCTCCCGGCCGGTGAAGTCTTGGCCGATGCGGTCTTGGCCGGTGTGCTCCTGGTCGCCGAGGCCGCTGCCGCGGCTCTCGCCGCCGCCCGCGTGCCGGGCGACCCCGCCTCGGCGAACTCCGGCAGCCACGCCAGCATCTCCGCCCGGAACGGCGCCTGTGCACCCAGCTGGCACAGCACCCCGATGGTGCTCAGCGTCACCCGGTGGATCAGCAGGTACGACGGCGGCAGGTTGAGCTGCTTGCCCAGGTTGTACGCGGGCGAGCGCGGATCCGCGATCCGTGCCGCCTGCGCCCGCATCCATGCCCGGGTGAAGTGGAAGGACTCCACCGCGGCCGGCTCGATGATCGGCAGCAGGTAGTCCAGCACCGCGTCCGGGTCGAGCGCGATCGAGGGCTTCACGAAGCCCTCCTCGCGCAGCATCGTCAGCACACCGGCGGCGTCCCCGGCCAGCGCCATCCGCAACGACGCCCCGATCGGCGCCGGCAGGCCGCCCGGCAGGCGGTCCACCGTTCCGAAGTCCAGCACCCCCAGCCGCCAGCCCTCCACCGGACCGTCGTCCTTCAGCAGCCGGAAGTTGCCCGGGTGCGGATCCGCGTGCAACAGCCCGGTGCGCGACGGGCCGGCGAACAGGAAGCGCGCCAGCAGCCGGCCCGCGCGGTCCCGCTCCTCCTGCGAACCGGAGGAGATCACCTCGGCCAGCGGGGTGCCGTCCATCCACTCGGACACCAGCACCTGGTCCGCCTGCGCCACCACCCCCGGCACCACGATCTCCGGATCGCCCGCGAACTCCTCGGCGTGCCGCCGCTGGGCCTGGGCCTCCAGTCCGTAGTCCAGCTCCTCAGCCACCCGCTCCCGCAGCTCGGCGATCAAGGGCTTGATGTCCAGGCCCGGGATCAGCGGCCCCAGCAGCCAGGCGACCTTGCTCAGCTGGGAGAGGTCCGCCAGCAGCGCGTCCCCGGCTCCCGGGTACTGCACCTTCACCGCGACCGTGCGGCCGTCGTGCCAGACCGCCCGGTGCACCTGACCGATGGACGCGGCCGCCGACGGCCGGTCGTCGAACTCCAGGAACAGGCCCCGCCAGTCCTCTCCCAGCCGCTCCGCCAGCGCCGCGTGCACCTTGGCGGCCGGCATCGGCGGCGCCGCGTCCTGCAGCTTGGTCAGTGCCGCCCGGTAGGGGCCGGCCACCTCCTCGGGCAGCGCGGCCTCGAAGACGGACAGCACCTGCCCGAACTTCATCGCCCCACCCTTGAGCTCGCCCAGGACCTTGAACAGCTGATCGGCGGTGGCCTGCTGCAGCTCGGCGGTCACCACCTCGGCCGAACGGCCGCCGATCCGCTTACCCAGACCGAGGGTGGCCCGGCCGGCTATCCCCAGCGGCAGGGCGGCGAGTCTTGCCGTGCGGGTCATTGCCTTGCGCGGAAGATCGCTCACCCGGGCCTCCAAGTCGACATGCCCCAGGCCCCCGCAGCGGGAGCCGACCGTCATACGCCATTGTGCCCGCTCGGCGGGCCGCCCCCGGTCGGAATATGCCGCTCCGCCGGGACGGCAGGGGGTGGGGCGCCGCGCCCGGCACC
>NZ_JBHJRC010000301.1:0-10134 GCF_042261735.1 Kitasatospora sp. NPDC056327
GTCCGGCGCCCCCTCGGCGTCTTCCGGGCGTCCCGCGCCCGGGGCGGAACACCTGCCTAGAGCGCGACGCCGAGCAGCGCGTCCACCGTGCGGCTGACCAGACCGGGCGCGCCGGTGTCGGTGCCGCCCAGCTCCTGCTGCGCGGCGGCCCAGCGGTCCACGGCGGCCAGCGCGGCGGGGGCGTCCAGGTCGTCGGCGAGCGCCGCCCGCACCTCGGCGAGCAGCCGCTCGGCGGCCGGGCCGTCCGGGCGGGACACCGCGGCGCGCCAGCGGGCGAGCCGCTCGACGGCCTCGTCCAGGGTGGCCTTGGTCCACTCCCAGTCCTCGCGGTAGTGGTGCGAGAGCAGGGCGAGGCGGATCGCGGCCGGGTCGACGCCGTCGCGGCGCAGCGCGGAGACGAAGACCAGGTTGCCGCGGGACTTGGACATCTTGTGGCCGTCCAGGCCGACCATGCCCGCGTGCACGTACGCCCGGGCGTACGGATGGGCGCCGGTGGCGACCTGGGCGTGCGCGGCGCCCATCTCGTGGTGCGGGAAGGACAGGTCGCTGCCGCCGCCCTGGATGTCGAAGGACATGCCGAGGAACTGCAGCGCGATGGCCACGCACTCGATGTGCCAGCCGGGCCGGCCGTGGCCGAGCTCGGTGTCCCAGGCGGGCTCGCCGGGGCGGGCGGCGAGCCAGAGCAGGGCGTCCAGCGGGTGGCGCTTGCCGGGGCGCTCCGGGTCGCCGCCGCGCTCGGCGAAGACCGGGTGCATGGCGTCGCGGCTCAGGCCGGAGACCTCGCCGAAGTGCGGGTCGGCCTCGACCGAGAAGTAGATGTCGCCGTCCAGCTCGTAGGCGGCGCCGCTCGCCAGCAGCTTCTGGACCAGCGGGACGATCCACGGGATCGACTCGACGGCGCCGATGTAGTGGGCCGGCGGGAGCAGCCGCAGCGCGGTCATGTCCTCGCGGAAGAGGGCGGTCTCGCGCTCGGCGAGGGCCACCCAGTCCTGGCCGGTCTCGACCGCGCGCTGCAGCAGCGGGTCGTCGACGTCGGTGACGTTCTGCACGTAGAGGACGTCGTGTCCGGCGTCCCTCCACACCCGCTGCACCAGGTCGAAGGCGTTGTAGGTGGCGGCGTGCCCCATGTGGGTCGCGTCGTAGGGGGTGATGCCGCAGACGTAGATCCGGGCGGTGCCGTCCTGCGGCACGACCTCCCGGACGCCGCCCGTCGCGGTGTCGTGGATGCGAAGGGGGAGCCCCTGACCAGGCAGGGGGGGAACCTCGGAGGCGGGCCAGGCATGCATGGCATTGACTTTAACCGTGAGAACATTTGAAAGCCTAACCAGTCGGCAAGATCGACTGGATTCGTCTGCTTTCGTGTCCCGAGCGGTTCCGGACCGATCATGTCCGGTGCTTGACACGCCGCACGCCGTCCGGTCCGCTCCCCGGACACCCCGGATCCGCCCCGCGCACGGCCTCGCGGAGCGGTCCGGGCGGACGGGCCGCCCGGTCGGCCCTGCCGCCGACCGGGCGCCCTTGACCCTCCGTGCGGACGGCCGGAGCCGCTACAACCGCCGCCAGAGGGCCGGCACGTTCGGCGGCTCCCAGCCGGTGATGGCGGTGTGCCCCTGGAGGCACTGGTAGGAGGAGCCGCCGTAGGTCACGCGGTCGCCCGCGTTGTAGAAGGTGCCCGCGGTCCAGGTGCCGCCGCCGCCCGTCTGCGTGCTGGTCGGGGTCGGGGTCGGGTTGGGCGTGGTGCCCGTCGGCCTCGGGGTGGTGGGGGTCGGGGTCGGGGTCTGCGGCACGTTGAGCACGAAGTCGTACGTGGCTTCCTTGGCCGAGCCGACCTGGCGGACGTTCATCAGCAGCCGCGCGTCGTAGATGGTGTCCGTGCTGTTGCGCGGCTCGCCCGGGAAGTACAGCTGGGTGGTGAGCACCGAGCGGCCGGGGGCCTGGAGCTTGACGTGGATGTGCCGGGTGCGGCCCGGGTAGAGGCCGGGCACGATCGTGGTGAGGCTGAACGCGCCCTGGGCGTTGGTGAACTGGTGGCCCCGGAAGTTGAACCCGGAGTTGTCGTAGTCGCCGTTGACGTCGGCCTGCCAGAAGTCCAGCAGCACGTTGGGGATCCCGACGCAGCCGCGGCCGAAGACGATGCCGCTGACGGTGAGGCGGGTGCCGGGGGTGCTGTCGGTGATCAGCGAGCTGCGCAGCGGGGAGTTGGGCTTGAAGTACGGGCCCTCGGTCTGCGAGATGGTGGGGGCGTCGCCGTCGTGGCACTCCGGCGTGAACTCCGGCATCTCGCCGGCGTCGACGCGGTCACGGGCCAGTGCGACGCCTCCGCCGACCAGCAGCGGTGCGGTGCCGAGCACGGCGGCGGCCCGGAGGACGCTCTTGCGGCTGATCCGACGGTCGGTCGAACCGTCCGTCCCGGTGAGGGGCTCTTCGGACGCGGGCATGCGCCGACTCCTTCGATGTGAGTGTGGGGGATCTGGTGGTTCCGTTCGGGGGCGGCCCTTGCCATGGTGGGGGCATGACAAGGACCGGGCCGGCGGGCCGCCCGCTCGCGCCGGGCGGTCCGCCGGTGGCCAGAGTCAACCTACGGGCCGTCCGGAGCCGCCGCGATGGACGTGATCCGGGGATCGTGGTGATTTCCTCCGACCTTCGTCCGGAACTCGCCCGGCGTCATCCCGGTCTCGCGCCGGAAGAACCGGCAGAAGTACGCCGGATCACCGAACCCGGCCTCCCTCGACACCTGCCTGACCGTCAGTTCGGTGCTGGCCAGCAGGCGTTTCGCCTCCAGCGTCTGCTGCTGACGGATCAGCCGGCCCGGCGTGCGGCCGGTCGCCTGCTTGACCATCGCCTGCAGGTGACCGGAGGAGACGCCCAGCTCGTGCGCGCAGGAGGAGACCGAGCGCTGCACTCCGCCCGGGGTCGCGATCAGCCGGGTGAAGGCCGCCGCGAGGTCCCCGGTGCGGGCCGGGAGCGGGCCCGAGCCGCCCGGCGAACACGCCCGCAGGGCGCGGACTATGAGGATGTGCAGGCTGGCTCTCAGCACTCCCGGATAGCCCGCCGGCCGGGCCCGGTACTCGGCCTCCATGTCGGCCAGCAGCGCGCCGATCGGTTCGGCCTGCTCGCCCAGCCGCACCGCCGGGCGGGAGGCCAGGGTGCGCAGCGCGGCGAGGTCCTGCGGGTGCGCCAGCAGGAAGTCCTCGTTGAACAGCACGACCTGCCCGGTGAGGCCGTCCGTGTCCGCCCAGTAGTGCACCTGGCCGGGCGCGATCACGCACAACTGCGGTGGCTGCAGCGGCCGCTGGACCAGGTCCAGGACATGGGCGCCGCGGCCGCCGGTGACGTACACGATCTCGTAGAAGGAGTGCCGGTGGGGGAAGCCGGCCCGGGACAGCGGGCCGATGGCGTCGAAGCTGCCGATCGCGAACGGGAGCAGATGCGGCAGCGGGACCTGGAGGCGATGCAGCGGCAGGTCCAGGTGGGGGGTGGTCCGTCGCTCGTCCATCGTCGCAGTGTGCGGCCGGTCCGGGTCACCGGTCCAGACCATTACCGGCTTTGGGTGCCGACGGACCCTCGGACGGACGGCTGTGCCGACCATGGAACGGTGGGGCCGACGGGCCGGTGGGCCGACGGATCGGCGGTGCGGGGCCCGCGGCCCCGGAGCCCCGGGACCGGGGTCCGCGCGCGGCCGGCCCGGCCCGTCAGACCGGCGGCCAGGGAATGGACGGCCAGTCCTCGGAGGGCGGCGGGTGGGTGCCGGTGGCGAGCAGGGCGGCCACCCGGGCCCGGGTGGCGTCCAGTTCGGCCGCGGTCAGGTGCGGGGCCAGCCGCTCCCCCAGCGCGCCGTCCAGCTGCTCCCCCAGGGCCGTCAGCACCGCGGCCGCCTCCGCGGGCAGCGGCTGCCCGGCCCAGCCCCAGAGCAGGGTGCGCAGCTTGCCCTCGGTGTTGAAGGTGACGCCGTGGTCGATGCCGTAGATCCGGCCGTCGGCCGCGGGGATGACGTGGCCGCCCTTGCGGTCCGCGTTGTTGAGGACGGCGTCCAGCACCGCCAGCCGGCGCAGCCGGTCGTCGTCGGGGTGGACCAGCAGCGCGGTGCGCCCGCCGCCGACCTCGGCCCGGACGATCGGCAGCCAGCCCTCCTCGGGGCCGCGCGGGTCCTGCAGCGCGAGCAGCGGGGCGGCGTCCGGATCGGGCTCCACCCACAGCTGCACCATGCCCGGCCCGTGCGGGCCCTCGCGCAGGACGGTGGGCGGCACCAGCCCCCAGCCGGTGGCGGCCGACACCTCGTACGCGGCGACCTCGCGGCCGGCCAGGGTGCCGTCCGGGAAGTCCCAGAGCGGGCGCTCGCCGGCCACCGGCTTGTAGACGGCCTGGGCCGCGAGGCCGTCGGCGCCGGTGACGGTGCAGTAGAGGGCGGCGTTGGAGGCGTCGGTGAGCCGGCCGTGCACGGTCAGCCCGCCCTCGCGCAGCAGCCGCAGCGCGGTGGGCGGGTCGGCGGCGAGGGCGGCGGCCTCGGCGGGGTCGGACCGCGGCGGCTCGGCCGGGTCCGCGGTCTGCGTGTTCAGCGCCGGTACCCGTTCGCGCGCGGGCACAGGTGGCCCTCCGGGTCGAGCGGGAGGTTGCAGAACGGGCAGGGCTTGCGGCCGGCCGCGACGAGGTCCAGCGCCCGCTTGGCGAACACCCGGGCCATCGCGCCGGAGAGCCGCACCCGGAGCATGTCGGGGCCGTTCTCGTCGTCCTCGAAGACGGCGGCGCCCTCGTCCCCGCCCTCCTCGTCCTCGACCAGGGCCTGCGCCTCGACCACCAGGCAGCCGTCCACGCCGTCCCAGGCCAGGGCCATGGTGCCGACCCGGAACTCCTGCTCCAGCGGGAGGTCCAGCGGCGCGGTGTCGAGCAGGTCCTGCGGGGCGGAGGCCGGGATGGTCGCCGAACCGCCGCTGCGGCGCAGCGCCTCGTCGAGGACCTCGTCGATCCGCTCGGCGAGCGCGGCGACCTGGGTCTTCTCCAGCAGCACGCTGGTGATCCGCCCACGGGCGCTGGCCTGCAGGTAGAACGCCCGGGCGCCGGGCTGGCCGACGGTGCCGGCCACGAACCGTTCGGGCTGGTCGTAGAAGAAGACCTGACGGGGCACGCTCTCGCTCCGGATCGTGTCGATCGTGGTGAATCGTCTGAACGTCGTTGGGTACGTCGTCGGGTGCGTCGGGCTTCCCGGCCGGTGCGCGGGGACCCACTGGTCACCCTACGACCTCCCGGGCCGGGCCGGGGAGCCGAGCCCTCGACGGGGCGGGCCCGGCCGGAAGCGGAGCGGGCGGCTCAGGCCGCGCCGGTGGAGCCGCCGACCGCGGCGTCCCCGTCCGCGCCGGCGGCGGGCGCGGGGGCGAGCGCGGCGAGGTCGCCGGTGTCGCCCATCCGCAGCAGGAACGGCCGGCGCGCGGTGTAGCGGATCGCGGTGACCGAGCAGGGGTCGACGTTGATCCGCTGGAAGTGGTCCAGGTGCAGGCCGAGCGCGTCGGCCACCACCGCCTTGATCACGTCACCGTGCGAGCAGGCGAGCCAGACCGCGTCGTCGCCGTGCTCGGCGGCGATCCTCCCGTTCCACTCGCGGACGGCGTCCACCGTGCGGTGGCTCAGCCCGCGCAGCGACTCCCCGCCGGGGAAGGCCGCCGCCGCCGCGTGGTCCTGCACGACGCGCCACAGCGGCTCCTCGGCCAGCTCGCGCAGCGGCCGGCCGGTCCACTCCCCGTAGTGGCACTCGCCGAGCCGCTCGTCCAGGGCCGGCTCGCCCGGCGCCGTGCCGCCGCGCTCGGGGCCGGCGAGGTCCGGCCGGGCGGCGAGCAGCGGTTCGAGGGTCTGGCGGCAGCGCTCCAGCGGGCTGCTGACCACCTGGACCAGCGGGACCGGGGCGAGCCGGCCGGCGAGCGCGGCGGCCTGCGCGCGCCCGGTGTCGTCGAGGTCCACCCCGGGCGTCCAACCGGCCAGGATTCCGGCGGTGTTCGCGGTGGAGCGGCCGTGGCGGACGAGCAGCAGGGTGGGCATGGGCCCTACCCTACGGCCTCCCGGGCCCGGGGCGGGCCCGCTCGCGGATCTTGGTCGGCGCCCGGCCCGGGGCACCGGGTCCGGTCGCCCGGCGCGCCCGCCGGCGGGACGAACCGGCGCCGTGGGGGATGTTTCGGACGGCCGCCAGGGGCGACAATGGCCCGCATGATCGTCCATTGCGCCATCTACCGCGACGGCCGACCGGTCGCGACGCCCGCGGACCCCGCCGGCAGCCTCGCCGCCGCGCGGAAGGCGGGCCCGGGCGGCTTCGTGTGGATAGGCCTGTTCGAACCGACCACCGAGGAACTCGACCGGGTCGGCGGCGAGTTCGGCCTGCACCCGCTCGCCGTCGAGGACGCGGTCGGCGCCCACCAGCGCCCGAAGGTCGAGGTCTACCAGGACTCGCTGTTCGTCGCCCTCAAGACCCTCGGCTACCACCCCGGCGGCCACGCGGTGACCAGCGGCGAGATGATGCTGTTCGTCGGCGAGGACTTCGTGATGACGGTCCGGCACGGCGCCGACAGCCCGCTCGGCGATCTGCGGGCCCGGCTGGAGCAGCAGCCCGAGGTCCTGAGGTTCGGCCCGAGCGCCGTGCTGCACTCGGTCTGCGACACCCTGGTGGACGGCTACGTCGACGTCGCCGTCGGCATCCAGGCCGACCTCGACGAGCTGGAGGCCGACGTGTTCGCCCCCGGCCGGGTGGGCCGCGACATCGCGAGCCGGATCTACGGCTACAAGCGGCAGCTGGTGACCGTCCGCCGGGCCACCGGGCCGCTGCTCGACCCGATGCTGCGGCTGGAGCGCGGCGGCGTGCCGTACGTCCGGGCCGAGGCGCTGCCGTACCTGCGGGACGTCGCCGACCACCTGGCCCGCACCAACGACCTGGTGGAGGGCATGGACCGGCTGCTCTCCGACATCCTGGCGGCCAACCTGGCGCAGGTCAGCGTGCAGCAGAACAACGACATGCGGAAGATCTCCGCCTGGGCGGCGCTGGCCGCCGTGCCGACCATGATCGCCGGCGTGTACGGGATGAACTTCGAGCACATGCCCGAGCTGCGCCAGGCCTGGGGCTACCCGGCGGCGGTCGGGCTGATGGTGCTGGTCTGCGTGCTGCTGCACCGGGTGTTCAAGCGGCACGACTGGCTCTGACGGGTCCGCCGCCCGACCCCCGCGCGAGGGACCGGGCGGGGGCCGGGACGGCGGGGGCGGGACCGGGCGGCGGGGGCGGCGTCACGCCAGGCCGGCGCGCTCCAGGGCCTCGACGCCGGTGCGCAGGGCGGTGATCCGCTCGTCGAGGGTGAAGCCGGCCGGGGCCAGGGTGAGCGTGGTGACGCCGGCGTCCGCGTAGGCCTGCATCCGGTCGGCGATCCGGGCGGTGTCGCCGATCAGCGCGGTGGCGTCGACGAGGTCGTGCGGGACGGCGGCGGCGGCCCCCGCGTAGTCCCTCGCCAGGTACCGCTCCTGGATCTCGTCGGCGGCCTGCTCGTAGCCCATCCGGCGGGCGAGCTGGTTGTAGAAGTTCTTCTCCTTGCTGCCCATGCCCCCGATGTAGAGCGCGGTGTAGGAGCGCTGCGAGTCGACGCCCGCCGCGATGTCGTCGCCGACGACGATGCCGACGGTCGGGCAGACGTCGAAGCCGTCGAGCTCCTCGCCGGGCTCGGCGCCGGCCTTCGCCCGCCCGGTCCTCAGCGGGTCGAGGGAGAGCGCGGCGTGCTCGGGGGCGAAGAAGATGCCGAGCCAGCCGTCGGCGATCTCGCCGGTCAGCTCCAGGTTCTTCGGGCCGATCGCGGCGACGTACAGCGGGATGCGCTCGCGCACCGGGTGCACGGTGAGCTTGATCGGCTTGCCGGGGCCTCCGGGCAGCGGCAGTGTCCAGTGGGCGCCGTCGTGGACCAGCCGCTCGCGGGACATCGCCTTGCGGATGATCTCCACGTACTCGCGGGTGCGGGCCAGCGGCTTGTCGAACTTCACCCCGTACCAGCCCTCGGAGACCTGCGGGCCGGAGACGCCGAGGCCGAGCCGGAACCGCCCGCCGGAGAGGGTGTCCAGGGTCGCGGCGGTCATCGCGGTCATCGCCGGGGTGCGCGCCGGGATCTGGAAGATGGCCGAGCCGACGTCGATCCGCTCGGTCCGGGCGGCGACGAAGGAGAGCACGGTCGCGGCGTCCGAGCCGTAGGCCTCGGCCGCCCAGCAGACGGAGTAGCCGAGCCGGTCGGCCTCCTGGGCGACGGCGGTGTTGTCGGCGTCCATGCCGAGTCCCCAGTAACCGAGGTTGATGCCGAGTCGCATGGGCACTGCCTTCCAGTTCGGGTCCGTCACGAGGGCGACGGCTCGTCCGGCGGACATGCTACTGGCCGGTAGTGGTGGTCCGGGTCACATTTCGGCCGCTCGTCGCCGACCGGGCGCACGGTCGGCCGCGGGCCCGCGCGCCGACCGTCCGGCCGCGCCCGTCCGCGCGTCCCGGCGCCGTGGGCGGGGCCCGCGGGCGGTGATCGTTCTGCGGGTCTGCACGCCGGTCCGGGCACCGGCCGCTACGCTCAGCCGAGGTGGGGCGCCCTGCCCCACCTGCGCGTTTGCCCCCCGGGTTCGCCCCCGCGGCATCCCCCGCCGCACGCACCGTCGCGCCACCGCACCTCCGGCCAGTGAGAGGGCCCGTCCGATGGAAAAGCGTCACCTCGGCCGCACCGGGCTGCAGGTCTCCCGGCTCGGCCTCGGCACCATGACCTGGGGCCGCGACACCGACGAGCAGGAGGCGGCCGAGCAGCTCAAGGAGTTCGTCGACGCCGGCGGCGACCTCGTCGACACCGCCGACGTCTACGCCGACGGCGACGCGGAGTACCTGCTCTCCCGGCTCACCGACAGCCTGGTCCCCCGCTCCGACCTGGTCATCGCCACCAAGGCGGGCAGCGTGCCGGCCTCCGGCCGCCGCTTCGACGGCTCCCGCGGCCACCTGCTCGGCGCGCTCGACGCTTCGCTGCGCCGGCTCGGCACCGACTACGTCGACCTCTGGCAGGTGCACGCCTTCGACCCGGCCACCCCGGTCGAGGAGACCCTCAGCGCACTGGACATCGCGGTCTCCTCCGGCCGCGCCCGCTACGTCGCGGTCTGCGACTTCAGCGGCTGGCAGCTCGCCAAGGCCGCCACCTGGCAGCACGCCCACCACGGCCGGGTGCCGCTGGCCGGGGCGCAGCTGGAGTACTCGCTGCTCCAGCGCGGCATCGAGCGCGAGGCGCTGCCCGCCGCCCGGGACGCCGGGGTGGGCGTGCTGGCGGGCTCGCCGCTCGGGCGCGGGGTGCTCACGGGCAAGTACCGGCACGGGGTGCCGCAGGACTCCCGGGGCGGCTCGCCCTACCTGTCCGGATTCGTCCAGCCCTACCTCGGGGAGCGCTCCCGACGGATCGTGGACGCCGTCGCCACCGCCGCCGACGGTCTCGCCAGCAGCCCGCTGGCCGTCGCGCTGGCCTGGGTCCGGGACCGGCCCGGGGTGACCAGCGCACTGGTCGGGGCGCGGACCGTCGGGCAGCTCCGGGCGGCGCTGTCGGTGGAGGCGCTTACGCTTCCGGAGGAGATCCGCGGTGCGCTCGACGACATCTCGGCGCCGGTCCACCGCTACCCCGACCAGGGGTGGAGCGAGCTGTAACGGCCGCCCGGCCCCACCACCCGAACCTGCCCGAACCGACCGACCGCCGGCCCGGCCGCCCCGCGCGGCCCCGGACCGGCCCGACCCCGCCGCCCGCCCCGTCAAGGGGGCGGGCGGCACCCAGCAGTGGAGTTGAGCTTTCGTGGAGCGGACGATGACTGACGCGGAGAACGGCGCTCCGGAGGAGACCTCGACGGAGGCGGCCCCGGACTGCGCGGTTCCGGACGGCGCGGTTCCGGTGCCCGGGCAGGCGTCGCCGGCGCAGGGGCCGGCGGGTGCGGACGGCGCGGGCACGACGGGTGCCGGTGCGGCGGGTGCGGATGCGGCGGCGGACAAGGCGGCCGCGGTCGCCGCGCTGGCGGAGCGGGTGCGGTCGGTCGGCCGGTCCGGCGAGGACCGGTCCGGCAGGGGCCCGTCGGACACCGGGCACGCCGCGGGTACCGCCGAGGGTGCCCCGGCCGCGGAGG
>NZ_JBHJRC010000302.1:0-10103 GCF_042261735.1 Kitasatospora sp. NPDC056327
CGGCGCGGTGCGGACGGCGGCCGGCCGCCGGCACCGGCGGGCGGTTCCGGCGGAGGTACGGGGGTCCTCCGCGGGAGCCGCCCGGCGGTGAACGTCCGCCCGGCGCACAGCAGTCGGGGCGAACCGCGCCCCACGAGCCGTCCGCGGTCTCTACGCTGCCCGCTATGACACAACGTCCACAACCTGATCGCGCGGCCACCGGGGACGCCGACCGACCACGGCCCGGGGACGCGGGCAGTGCCGAACACCTCGTCGCGCTGATGCGCCAGTTACGGGCCTGGGCCGGGCTGAGCTACCGGGAGCTGGAGAAGCGCGCCCACAGCGCCGGCCGCACCCTGCCCCGGGCGACGCTCTCGGGCACGCTCGCGCGCGGGGAGCTGCCCCGCGAGGAACTGCTCGCGGCGTTCGTCCACGCCTGCGGCCTCACCGGCCCCGAGGCGGACGCCTGGCTGACGGCCCGCCGGCGCCTCGCCCTGGCGGCCGAGGCCTACGCCCTCCCGTCGGCCCCGCCCGGGGCGGCGGGCACGGCGGGCCCTGACACCGGGGCCGAGTTGCCCTCGTGGGCCGGGGAACGACCGACGGCCGAAGCGACGGCCGTCCCGCCGTCCGAGCCCGCCGGGGCGCCCGGCGGGCAGGCCGCGCCCGGGGCCGAGTCGACGCCGTGGACCGATGAACCACCGACGTCCGCAACACCGTCCCCGGCCGGCGAGGCTCCGGCCCGCCGGAACGCACCCACCTCCGCGCCGCCCTCATGGGCCGAGGACCCACCGGAGACCGGAGCGGCGCCCGGACCGCCCGCCGCGCCCGAGGCCACCGGGGCAGCCGACGCTCCGGCCCGTCGAGCCGCGTCCGCAGCCGGGTTGACGCCGTGGGCCGCGGAGCCACCGGAGGCCGGACCGGCGCCCGTACCGGCGCCCGGCCCCGAGCCCGGCCCCTCCGCACCGGCGGCCGGCCCGGCCACCGGTGCGCCGCTCCCGATCGCGGCCGACGGCCGCCCGCGTCCCCGGCGCAGCTCGGCGGCGACGGGTTCCGCCCGCCCGCGCAGGGTGCCCCGCCGCGCCGTGGCCGTCTCGGTGGCGGCCGTCGTGCTCGTGGTCGCCGGCGCGACCGCCCTCAACCTCGCCTCCGGCCGGGAGAGTTCCTCCTCCCCGCCCGCCGGAGGCACCCCGTCGGTCCCCGGCAGTGCCGCGCCCCCGGCGGAGCCGCCCGTGCCGGGCGGGGCGGTCGAGTCCTCCTCGCTCCCGGCCGCCGGCACGACGGGCGCCGCTCCCAGCGCCGTCACCGGCGCCCCCGCGGCCGCCACCGCTCCCGGCCGGACCACGCCCGCCGGCACCCCGCCACCGCCGTCGACCGGCGCCAGGCCCCCGGCACCGCCCACCGCACCGGCGGCCACGCCCACACCCCCGCCCGCGCAGGCGTCGAGCGCCCCACCGCCCGCCGGCCCGGCTCCGGTCACGAAGACCCCGGGGAACCCGCTCCCCCTGCCGACGACCACCTCGGTGCCCACCGCGGCCCGGTCGACCAGCGCCTCACCGGCCTACACCCCGCCCCCGTGGCGCGGCCCGACCCGGGAGACCTCGCCCCAGCCGACCTACCCCGAGGAACCCTGCGGCTCCGAGGCCCGCGACCCCTGCTTCTGACACCCCGGACACCGGGCCGGGCCCGCACCCCCAGTGGTGCGGGCCCACCGGGATCCGCCCCGGGTCCCCCTCGGCTTCCGGGGCGACGGCCGCCACCGCCCCGGACCGCCGCCCCGGCCCTCCTGCTCCGGTTCGGGGCCGTGCGAAGGCCGGACGGTCGATCACCGGGCTGCTCCGGGCCCCCGGCGACGAAGCCCTCGCCCTCGTACGGTCATCGACGGCCCGGGCCGGGGCCGATCCGACGGACGTGGACGGACGGGCCGTCGACGGCTACGACGACGGCCGGGCACCGGCCGGTGCCGCGGGCCCGTCACCGGCTGAGCGCGCGCTCACCCGCACGGGCGACGCGGCGGGACGACGGGAGGTCGACGCGGTCGGCCTCCCGTTCCGCCGCGCCCGGGGCACGGCCGCCCCGGGGACGCCGCCTCCGCCCGTTCCGGCCCGGAAACAGCGGCGACGGCCCGATCGTGCACGGTCCGGAAATCGGCTGATCACATCACGGGGTAAGCCGGTGACAGGAGTGGGGAATCTGCCCGATGATAGACGCGACGGTGCGCTAATCTGACGGCCCGTCGGGTGAACTGACGCGGAATCAGATGGCATTTGGCCCGAATCCGCCCGGTCCGGCCCGGACGCGGCACAACTCAACTCCACGGGGGCGTGACGTGCATGGCTGACTCCACCTGCTCCAACGGCTCCAACGGCTCCGTCTTCACCGGCCCCATCAGCAGCCCCGACCCCGGCCCCGCCGCACCCTCCGCGGCCCGCACCGCCGAACGCCCGGGCCGCGGCTCCGCCGCCACCGCCCGCACCGTCTGAGGGCCGCCGCGTGGTCAGCGGAAACGGCTCACCGCACGCCCCTGCCGTCTGGCTCTCCGACGACGACGCGCCCTTCCTGGGCAGCGGCTTCCACGTGGGCCCGGACCTGGTGGTGACCTGCGCCCACGTCGTGCACGGCCGCGGGCCGGTCACGGTGCACGGGGCGCTCGGCGCCGAGGCGGCCCGCACGGTCCTGATCGTGCCGGCGGACCCGCCGGACGGCGCCGCGTTCCACCCCGCGCCGGACCTCGCGGTGCTGCGCACGGCCTGGCGCGCGGACCGGCCGGTGGCCGTCCTCGGCACGGCGGAGGCGGCACCCGGCAGCGAGTTGTCCGCCCACGGCTTCAGCACCGTCACCGCCACGGACGGCGTGCAGCCGGACAGCGCGAGGCTCACCGTCGTCGGGCCGTCGGGGGGCTTCGTCCGGCTCGGGAACGGCTGGGTCCGCAAGGGGCTGAGCGGGAGCATGCTGCTGGGAGCGGGCGGGCGCGTCGTGGGCGTCGTCAAGGGGACCGAGGACCACCACGAGCCGGTCGGCGGCTGGATGACCCCGCTCGGCCGGCTGCGGCAGGTGCTCGACCTGGCGGGCTGGGCCGCCCCGGCGTCTCCCCCCGCACGACCGGCGGCGACGGGAGCGGCGGGCGCGACGGGACCGGCGGCGACCCGAGCGGCGGGCCGCCGGCAGTGGGCGGACGCGCTGGCGCGAATACCCGTGCTCGACGAGGAGCGGGTGCGCCACGGCCTGGTGCAGTCGATCAACGAGGAGCTTCCGGCCGACCAGGGCATCCGGGTGCCCGGGGACTCCCTGGCCGTGCTCCACCTGGAGCGGATCGCCGGCGCCTGTCTGGACAACCGGGACCCCTGCACCGCCCTGGGCGCGCTGGTCGCGGCGGTCCGGCGGCTGGCGGGCGGTCACCGGGCGGTCGGCGAGCTGACGACCCTGCTCGCCGTCGATTGTGGAGGGGGGAGCGATGAAGCAGCTTGACAGCCACGCGGCGAACGCCCTGGCGGGGGCGCTGCGGGACATCCAGTCACTGGCGAACACGAACCGGCGCGAGGACCTGGTGCACAGCATCCGGGAGGCGCCCGACGTCCACGACTTCGAGGTCGTGCCCGACAACGCGGTCTCGACCCATCTGAGCCGGATCGCCTGGGCCTGCGTCCAGCACCGCAACGCCCCGGCGGCCCGGCACGCGCTCCATGCGGCGGCCCAGCGCCTGGCCGGCGGCCAGCGGGCGGTCGCCTGGCTCGCGTTCTGCAACGCGGTGCTGGACTCCGGCCACCCGGCGTTCCTCAAGATCCGGCTGCTCGACCTCGGCGACCGGCTGCGCACGGACGGGTGGGGCGGCAGCCGCTCCTCCGACGAGCCGGACCCACTGGGTGTGTTCACCCGTCTCGTGGCCACCGGGTCGGGCGCCCAGGTGCGCGCGTACGGCCAGGAGCTGGACGGCCGGGAGTGGCCCGAGGACGGGCCCGCGACCCTGCCCGGACACCCCGGACACCCCGGACACCCCGTGCACCCCTCGGAACCGCCACCGGTCCGCCCCCGCCGGTGGTGGCAGGTCGCGGCCGGCGCCGCCGTGCTGATCGCCGTGGTGGTCTGGGCCGTGGTCCGGGCCGGGGGCGGCCCTGAGCCGGTCACGGTGACGGTGGCGTGGGACCCGGCCGTGCTCGCTCCCGGCGGCGCCGCCGTCGCCGTCCTCACGGTGCCCGCCGGCCGCGACCGCCTGGTCCTGCCGCTGGGCCTCAAGGACGCCAGCCCGGGCACCGGCATCTGCACCGCCACGGTGGATCTCGCCGTGGACGGAGCGGAGCCGACCGAACGACAGCTCTCGGAGGAGGTCCGCACCGTTCTGCCGAAGGGACACGGGAGCACGGTCACCGTGCGGCTCACCCTGCGGACGCAGCAGGGCTGCCGGTACCTGGTCAAGACCGAGAAAGCCCGTTTCGAGGGGTGAGGAGCACCGCTGTGATCTCCGTACGAGTCGCCCGGCCGGCCGCGGCCGTCACCGTCCTGCTGATGCTGGTCCCGGCGGCCGCCTGTGCCTCCGGCCCGGACCTGCCGAAGCCCTTCGACCGGAAGATCCAGGTCGGGTTCAAGACCGCCGCCCCCGGTCTCTCCGTACAGGCCGAGGACGGCATCTACCGGGGCTTCGAACCAAGCCTGGTGAACGCCGTCCTCGGTTCGGCGGGCGTGAAGTATTCCTCCGCCCCGGTCTCGGCCACCAGCTGGGAGGACGCGCTGAAGGACGGCGACACCAACCGCAACGGCGTCGACCTGGTGGTCGCGGACGTCTCCGTGACCGACGGCCGCAAGAGCGACTTCGACCTGGCCGGCCCCTATCTCCAGACCCCGCTCGGCGCCCTGACCCAGGCCGCGCACCCGGCGGTGGTGCAGCAGCAGGAGGACCTGATCCCGCTGCGGGTCTGCACGGTGGCGGAGACCACCGCCCGCTCCCTGGTGGACGAGGAGGTCAAACCGAAGGTCTCGGTGGACGGGAAGAGCCCCCAGGACTGCCTGGGCCACCTGGACGACGGCTCCGCCGACGTCTTCGTCTCCGACTACCTGGTCCTGCGCGGCATGGCCGTCAACCTCAAGTCGAACGGACAGTCACCGTACGTGATGACCGAGGGGACCTTCGGCAAGATGCAGCTCCTGGTGGCCGTCCTTCCCAAGGGCCACTCCGAGGCCTGCGAATGGCTGCGGGTCCGGCTCGACACCTATATGAAGAGCCAGGCCTGGGTCGCCGGGCTGCGCAGCTACCTCGGCTTCGGTTCCGACGTCAGCGACGACAACCTGCGGCAGCGGTTCCAGCCGACCACCAGCTCCGCCAGCGGGTACTGCGACGCCTGACCCCGTCCTCCCGCGCGGTCGGGCGGCTCCGCCCCGCGGACCGCCCGGCTGACGGGCGGTCGCCCCGGTACCGGCGCCGCGAACGGCCCCGCAGGCCCCCTCCCGGGGTCCGCGGGGCCGTCCCGCGCCGTCAGCCGGACTTCGCGGCCCGGACGAACGCGCTGATCAGGGCCGGATCCTTCACCCCGCGCCGCACCTCGACCCCGCTGGAGACGTCCACGCCCCACGGCCGGGCGGCCCCGATCGCGGCGCCGACGTTCGCCGGGTCCAGCCCGCCCGCCAGCAGCCACTTCCCGGCCGGCGGCTTCGCCCCCAGCTCGGCCCAGTCCCAGGCCTCCCCGGAGCCCGGGACCGGCGAGTCGAGCAGCAGCAGCTGCTCGCCGAAGTCCCCGCAGTCCGCCCCGGCGGCGGCCGCGGCCGAGGTGGCCCTGATCAGCGGCACCCCCAGGTCGGCCAGCTCGGCGAAGGCGGTGGCGGGGTGGTTCCCGTGCAGCTGGGCCGCGCGCACCCCGGCCGCGCGAACCGACTCCCGGACGTACCCGGCGGGCTCCTCCCGGAAGACGGCCACCGTCAGCACCTCCTCGGGCACCGCGGCCACCAGCTGCCGCACCAGCTCCGGCGCCACCCGGCGCGGACTCTCGGTGAGCACGAACCCCACCGCGTCGGCACCGGCCGTGACGGCCGCCTCGACGTCCGCGACGGTACTCAGCCCGCAGATCTTCACGAACACGTTCCCGGACACGCTCCCTCTCCCTCTCGACGGCGCTGCCAGCGTAGTGCCGGCGGCCTCCCCGCGGGACCACGCCCGGAGAGGGACCACGCCCGGAGAGGGGCCGCGCCGGGAAGGGGGCCGCGCCGGGAGAGGTGCCGCGCCGGGCCGTCGTGTCAGAGGTGGAGCTGCGCGGCGAGCCGCTGGGCCAGCCCGCGCAGCGGCTCGCCGGTGAGCGCGGCGTCCGGGGTCACCGCCTCGGTGCCCTGGCTGACGACCACGGCCAGATCGCCCTTGTCCGCGACCGCGACCCGGGCGATGCCGACCGAGGCCCGGCCCGGCGTGGTCCGGGCCTCCCCGGGGGCGGGCTGGTCGGCCGAGGCCGTCACCAGCTGGTCGGCGGTGAGCCCGCCGGCCTCACCGATGTAGGGCAGCGCGAGGTTGACCGCGACCTTCTCCGCCGGGGCGGCGAGCACCGCGATCTCCACCGGGCTCGTCCCGGCGGTGTAGGAGCACCAGACCTGGATGTTCTCCGGCCTCCCGGGCAGCGCACCCGCCGGCCCGGACGGCTTCGGGCCGGACGGCGGCGGCGGGGCCGCCTCGGCCGGGACGACGTCGGCCCGCACCGCCTTGCCCGTGGCGGAGGCCGGTGTCACGCTCCGGTCGATCCCGCCCGCCTTCAGGGCCGCGGCGAGATCCAGGCCGAACGGGCAGGACGGGTCCGCGCCGAGGCCCTGCACCGCCGACTTCAGCTTGGCGTAGGAGAGCTTCGCGCCGTCGGTCCCGGCGCCGGACCCGGACCCGCCGGAGGCCGGGGACGAGCACGCCGCCGTACCGAGGAGCAGGCCCGCCGAGACCAGCAGCGCGAGTGCTGTCTTGCCGTCAGATGTCATCCGGTCAGCCTACGACAGCGCCGGAGGCCGCCCGCTCCCGTGTCAGAGTTCGGGGTCCGTCGGCGCCCAGCGCCGCCCGTCGTAGAAGTACGCCGCCGAGTCGCGGATGCCGACGGTCCGGAAGGGGCGGCCGTGGTCGTCCACCCGGAGCCTGCCCTGACGGTCGCCGCTGCTCCAGACCAGGTCGAGGTACCAGGTGACGTCCTGCGCGGCGGTTCCGGCGTCGACGTTGAGGACCTGCGGGTCGGTCGCGGAGACGCGGTAGGGGAAGTCGGGGCCGGTGGCCCGGCCCGTGCCCTCCCCGGCCGGCCGGAGGACGGCCCGGGGCGCGGACGCGTCGAGGTCGACGGCGAACGCCGCCGGGACGAGGCCGCCTCCGCACCCGGAGACGGGCATGTAGGCGTTCCCCCTGGCCGCCGGCTGCCGGCTGACGACCTGCACGTACACCGCGTGCAGCACGACGGGTGTGGCGTCGGCGCCCTGCGCGGTCAGCTGCAGGCGCAGGTGCCCGCCGGGGACGCCCTGCTGGGCGGCCGCCCAGCTGTCGACGTCCGCGGAGGTGTCCGGCGGCGCGGCCACCCGGCCCGGGGCCCGGGGCGAGACGAACCACTGACCGCACGGACTGCCCCAGTTGTCGGTTAGCACGTTGACGTGGAACGGGGCGGCGGCCCCCTCGGGCGGTGTCGCGGTGGCGGGCGGCGCCGTCGTCGGGGCACCGCCCGGCTGGACGCCGCCCGCCGGGGCGCCGGTGGACGGCGGCGGCGCCGGTGTCGGGAGCAGCGCCGGCGCGGCGGTCGTCGCCGCCGTGGTGACGGCGGCGGTGGCGGCCGCGGGCGGGGGTCCCTCCGGGGTGCCCCGGCCGTACAGGAGCACGGCCGGCACGGCGGCGGCCAGACCGACCACGGCCACCGCTCCCAGCAGCACCCCGGAACGGCGCGCACCGGCCGACCGGCCCGGCTGCGGCGCCACCGGCGCCACCGGCGCCATCTCCGGCTCCGCCGAACGCGGTTCCGGCACCGCCGGTTCCGGCGGCACCGACCGGCCGACCGCCCGCGGGCCGGGCCCGGCCGGAGCCGCCCCCTGCCTGGCCGCCGCCGTGCCCGTCTCCCGGCGGCGCGCCGCGTCCGCCACGAGCCAGCAGCGGTGCAGCTCCACGAGTTCCCGGTCGTTCGCCCCGCAGGCCCGGGCGAACCGCTCCACCGGGGCGTAGTCGGCGGGCACCGCCACGCCGTTGCAGTAGCGGTGCAACGTGGACGTGCCGGTGTGCAGGCGGGTCGCGAGCACGCCGTAGCTGAGGCCGGAACGTTCCTTCAACGCCCGCAGCATCCCGGCGAACTCGTCGGTCTCCACGCCCATGATCTGACTCCCCCGCACCGCGGCCGGGCCAGGCTGCCCGCCGAACCCGCAGCTCACGCTACCGGGTGCCGTCCCGGGACCCCCAATCCCGGGTGGCCGCCCGGGCGGCTCAGGGGCGCCGGTCCGCGGTGGCCGCGGAGGCGGCGGCGTCCGCGACGGTGGCGCGGTAGAGGCCGAGCCGGGGCGCGCGGACCTTCGCGCCGGAGCCGAGCGGGAAGTTGCGGGTCTCGGCGGTGGGCAGCCGGTCGTCGGCCAGCACGTCGATCCGGTCGATCCCGGCGGCGGTCCCGGCGCCCGAACCGGCGGGGTCGAGGTCGATCACCGCGTACGCGCTCCTCCCCGCGCCCACCGGGTACGCGGGTGCGCCGCCCAGCCCGCCGGGGAGCAGCGGCTTCACGTCCCCGCTCCGGTCGGCGGACCGCGAATCGCCCAGGGCCACCAGCGGGTGGTAGCTCAGACCGCAGGCGCGCGGGCCCTGGTTGCGGACCTCGATCACCCGCTGCGCCGGTGCCTCCGGCCGGGCGGTCACCCGCACCGTCAGGTCCTTGCCCTCGCACGGGTGGCCGTAGGCGTACGCCTCGTCGGCTCCGGCCCCCTGCGACGCACCGCCCGACGGCGCGGCCGACGAGGCACCCGACGGCGACGGGCTCGGCGCGGCCGCCGGAACCGAGGTCCTCGGCGCACCCGCCGTCGGCGCGGTGGTCGGCGCGGTGGTCGGCGCGGTGGTCGGCGCGGTGGTCGGCACGGCCGGGGCACCGGCCGGTGCCCCGGTGCCCGTCCCGCCGGAGGCCGCGGCGGACGCCGACGGCCGCGCCGGCGAGGCCGCGTCACCTCCCGTGCCGGACCCGCAGGCGGTCAGGGCGAGGACGGCGCCGGCGAGCGCGGCGGGAACGAAGAGAGCACGGCGAACGGACATGGAGGATCCCCGGAGGTGCAAGAGACGAATCGGATCGGACGGCCGGCGCCACCCCGGCGCCCCGTCCGCCAGTACCCTCCCCCGCCCCGCGTCCCGCCCGCCAGGGCCTCCCGCCGATCCGGCACACTGGAACGATTCCACCCCCTCCGACCTGCGGAGACGCCGCTGCCTGGAACGCCGGTCCGGAACGCCCCGCGGCCGGGAACACGCTTCCTCCACCGCGTGCGGACGTGTCCCCCGCCCTCCTCCCCGCCCGGCTCGCGCTACCCGTCGGTCCCGGTCGGCGCGGTGCCGCGGCCGCCCGGGGTGTCCTCCGGACGGCTGTCGGCCGCCCCGGTGCTCCCCCTGGCGCGGGAACGGTCGTGACAGGCGCTCCGGTCCTCCGGCGCGCCCACGTCGCCGTCGCAACGACAGCGGCATGCCACCCCCCGGCCGCCGAGTCTCACCTGTTCGAGGCCCGGTGCGACCGGAGCACCGCTCCCCCGGACCGGCAGGCGGGTCGGACCGCCGGATCCCCAGATCATCCCGCCGCCACCGCCCCACCGGTCCACCGTCCGCACACCGAGGCCGCAGCCGAAGCCGGGGCCGGCATCGCTGTCGGAACCGGGACAGGGATCGGAGTCGACCGCCCCCGGGTCACGGCGGCCCCACCGGATCGGCGCGACGTGGCGGCGGCGCCGGGGCCGGTGGCGGGGCCGGTCAGCCCCGGCCTCCGCGCCGGTCCGGCCTGCTGATCACTGGTCATGCCGCCGATCCTGGCGCGCCCGGGAGTCCGTGCGCATGAGTAGCAGTACTCAACTCGCAGCGGGTCCCGGGCACGCCGCGATCGGCGGCACGGACCGGACAGGCGGCGGGCCCGGGCGGACGAAGGGCCGTAGGGGTGCGGCGGGGGTGCGCCCCGGAAGGTCCCGGGGCG